>NZ_JBGUAZ010000006.1 GCF_041821085.1 Natrinema sp. HArc-T2
ATTCGACATCCCTGCCGATCGAACGATCAAAACGAGCGGCCCCACTCGAGGTCGTGCCCGACGAACTCGGCCTCATCCAGGGGCTCGCCGCCTTCGAATCGGAACTCGCCGACGACGGTTTCCCCCTCGAGCACGCCAGGGAGCCACAGGTGATCGTCGTCCCACATCCGGTCGTAGGGCACGTCCTCGACGGAAACCCATTCCGGGTGGGCCTCGTCGGACGCGGTCGGTTCACCGGTAAACGAGCGCGTCCGGAAGACGTGACAGACCGAGTGTGTGTCGCCGTCGAGCAGAAAGGTGAGCTCGCCGGCTTTCTCGAGGTCTGTGACCTCGAGGCCGACCTCTTCTTCGGTTTCGCGGACGGCACACTCTCGTGGCATCTCGCCGGGTTCGCACTTCCCGCCGGGACTGTTGTACCACCCCTCGCCGAGGCCGCGGCGTTTCTCGATGAGGAGCACTTCGCGATCCGTTTCGGGACCGCCGTCTCGGAGCGGGAAACACAGCGTCGTCTCGAGCATATCGGTCGGTTCGTTCGGAGTGAGAAAAGTCTGCGCTCTCGCTCGGCTGTCCTCGAGTCCGACGGTTATGCCTCGAGGCCGTCGGCGTGGGAAAAGACGAACTCCCGGACGAGTTTGGCGGCTAAGGCGGCCGCCTGTCCGTCGTCGCGGTCGTTGACTTCGACGACGTCGAAGCCGTCGGCGAGGGGTGCGACCGCACGGACGACATCGCGGAGTTCGCGTGGCTCGAGGCCGAACGGCTCGGTCGTCCCGGTGCCGGGCGCGAAGCCGGGATCGGCGGCGTCGATGTCGACGCTCAGGTAGACCTCGCGATTGGCGAGTCGGTCGCCGGGGTCCCAGTCAGCCACGTCCTCGGGCGGGACCACGGTCACGTCGTCCGCCGCGGCGCGCTCCCACTCGGCTTCGCTGCCAGTGCGTGCGCCGAGGATGATCGCCTCCGCGACGCTGTCGACGTCCTCGATGATCCGTCGGGTGACGGCGGCATGCGAGAGCGGGTTGCCGTCGTAGGCACCGTACAGATCGAGGTGGGCATCGAGACAGACGAACACATCGGGTTCGACTGCGCGTGCGCCCGCGAGCGAGACGGTGTGTTCGCCCCCCAGTAGCAGGGGGACGGCGTCGCTCCAGACGGCATTGCGCAACGTACTCGTCAGGTAGTCGAGGTACTCCTGTACGTCGTCCCACGCGCGGACGTCACCGCGGTCGACGACACCCAGTTCAGAGAAATGCTGGTCCGTCCGGTGGTCGTAATCGTCGAACGGTTCGGCAAACGTGCGGATCCGCTGGGGCCCGAATCGGGTCCCCGGTTGAAAGGTCGTCGTGGCGTCCAGAGGCGCACCGACGACCACGAAGTTCGCATCTCCACGGTCGGCATCAGCCGCCGCGTCGGTCCCCTCGCGTTCGTCGGCCGCCCCGGGAAACATTAGACGATCTTTCGCTGGTCTTCCATCTCGAGGTACTCGATGTTCTCGTCGGGTGAGACATCTTTGTCCTCGGGGATGCGCATCGTGATCGTCTCGTAGGTCTCGAGGTCCATGACCTGCATGTCGTCGCCGTCTACCGAGACGACCTGCCCGTTTTTGCGCTCGATGATCGGGACCCAGATCTTCGCGTCGACGGGCTGGGACAGCGAGCGTTTCTTGCCGTCGAAGACGCCTTTTGCCTCGACGCGTGCCTTGGCACTGCCGTGTTTGCCCGGTTTTGCCGTCGAGTAGGCGTTGATCTTACACGCCGCGTCGTCGATCATAACGTAGCTGCCTTCCTGGAGATCGCGAACTTCGGTCTGCTGTTTCGCCATGTCCCGGCGTAATCAACCGACGGTCATAAACCGTTTGGAATGGCCGCTTGGGTCTATTCGGTGTGCTAACAGGACTATCCGCCCGCTAGAGAGGAGGCTCCTGTCAGCCGGTGTTGCCCCGCCCGCGACCATCATGGACTGTGTCGGCGCCCAATGACAGCAGCCCGTCTGATACGGCGTCTGTCGCACGATCGATGGACGGTAAAACCCCACATCTATTATAGAGTAACTGTAACCGGACAGATGTCCGGGAAAAACTCACATCCAGGCTGGACGGCACCACTCACAACCATCCAGTCCAACCCGGACTTCTCAGAAGTTATCGCGTAGCTATAAATTTGTAGTGGCTACCATGTCCCACGAGGAGTGGGGACGGCAACCGTCCGATACCAATGAACGGCACGTCCACGGGAACGGTCGATCGATCAGGTCTCGGACACGCCGAACACACCGCTGAACCCGACGGTGTCGGCCACCGGCTCGAGCGGACTCGCCGGCAGCCCGTCACCGACTGCAGGATCGTTGTACGCCCGTGGCGCAACGTCGTTGGGGCCGTCGGGATAGAACAGCGACGCAAGCGTCTGAATCTGCCCGCGACCCACGCCGAGTTCGAACTGGCCGCCGCCGTACAACTGAATCCCGCGCTCGTTGCAGTACGCGATCGTCTCGAGCAGCGACTCGAGCGAGCCAAAGCGCGATGGTTTGACGTTCAGCCAGTCGGGCTCCCACGGCAGCGCCTCGACGTCTTCGAGACCGTGGATCGGTGCGTCCCACGAGACGCGCGATCGAACGTCGGGATCCTCGAACAGCGACCGCGTTTCGTCGGTCAACGCCGGATCTTCGATGACGGCGTCGGGAAATGCCTCGAGAACGAGGTCGTACAACTCGGGGTCTGCCGGTACGTCGACCTCGGTGCCCTCGTACTGGCCTTTCAGATCGAGAATGCGGACCGCGTCGGTGCCCACTGTCTCGTCGATGGCCGCGACGAGGTCGGCGTCCCACTCGGGCGTTGGATCGAGTTTGAATGCGAGGTCGGGGACCTGCTCGTGCAGGACCTCGAGCCGATCGGTCGTCGGCGGCTCGCCGAGGCGGGTGCTCGCGACGAACCGAACTGGCTCGAGCGATCGCTCGAGGACGCTCGCAACATCCGTCTCGGCCTGTCGCAGAGCGAGATCGAGCGCCGCGCTCTCTATGCCCCACCGCCGGTAGTTGCGAAAGACCTCGCGGTCGGGCGCACCGCCCGGGAAAAGGTCGAGCTCACTGAGTCGCGCGGAAAACGATCCGAACCTGTACTCGCCGGTGAGATCCGGGAGCCCGGTCTCCGCCAGTCGGTCGTGGTCTGCGGTTTCGTAAGTAACGTCCTCACCACGTCCCGTGACTGTCCCAGTCTCCGGCCCCGGTCCCGAGAGCGCGAATTCGGTCGTTACACGGGTAAAGTCACTCGAGGTCTCGCGTTCGCGGCGCTCGCTCGTGACCGTCTCGATCGTCAGCGACAGGTCGGCGATCCGCTCGTAGTCCATACTCGGTTTTCGACCCGGTGTGGAAAGAAGGTTGGCCGCCGTCATACGGTCTCCTGTCAGTCAGTGCCGGTGCAACCGTAACCCACACTGCGGTCCCACCAGTAAATCGTTACAGCAGACCGTATCACTCCTCGCCGCGACGCTGGCGGAGGTTCTGGCGGGTAAACTGCGGTCGCGCGCCGATCGACTTGGGCGAGCGAAACGACCGGTAGAGCTGGATCAGCATGACCACCGAAAAGACTGCTGCGACGATCGATCCGGCAGGAGCCTCGAGTGCGTAGAGCACACCCATCGAGAACAGCGACATCGTCAACAGCATGCCGTAGATAATGCGTTTGGCGAGCTTTTCGAAGACGCTCTCCGAGTCCTCGACGCCGATGCGGACGTAGAGGTCGTCGCGGTCGAGCCGGTCGAGTGCACGCTCGGTCTTGGGCGCGAGTCGGGTCAGCGACTCGCCGCTGCGGCGGAGCTGTTGGCCCGTCTCGTCGATGTAATTGCGGATGGTCTCTTCGCGATATCCTTCTTCGGTCAGGAAGTCGGTCGCCGTCGCGATGAAGTCGAAGTCCTCATCCAGGGTGACACAGACGCCTTCGACGACGGTCGCGACCCGGAGGACGAGCGCGAGGTTTTTCGGAAGCCGGAACGGGAACTCGTAGATCGAATCTTCGATCTGGCCGACGATCTGGTTGACCCGGTACTGTTCGACGTCCTCGCCGCGGGCGTCCTGGATGGCGATCTCCATCACCTCAGACATTACGCCGCGGTCGGCGTCAGGAGATAGCGTCCCGATTTCGATCAGCGCGTCGAGGATGCCGTCGATGTCCTGGTTGGCGACGGCGACGTAGAAGTCGACGATCTTGTCCTGAATGAACGAATCGACCCGTCCCGACATCCCGAAGTCGTAGAAGACGATCTTCCCCTCGTCGGTCACCGCGAGGTTTCCAGGGTGGGGATCGGCGTGGAACACCCCGTCGTCGATGATCATCTGGAGGTACGACCGCTCCAAGTTCTCCGCGACCTGCGTTCGGTCGATCTCTTTGCGCTCGAGTTCATCGAGATCGTTGATCTTCGTCCCGCCGACGTACTCCATCGTGAGCACGCGCGAGTCGGAGTGGCTCTCGATCACGGCGGGAATGCGAAACCGGTCGTCATCCGCGAAGTTCGCGCGGATCTCGGTGAGCATCTCGGCTTCGCGCTCGTAGTCCATCTCCTCGCGGATCGTCTTCGAGAACTCCTCAGCCAGGTTCTCGAGCGAGAACGCGCGCGCTTCGCCGACGAAATACAGTAGGATGGGCAGCGACCACTTGATGACCCGCAGATCGGCGTTGACGAGTGGTTCGATGTTCGGGCGGCGTATCTTGACGGCGACCTCGCGACTGGCTCCGTCGGGCGGATCGGCCCGCGTCCGCTCGGTCTCGGGATCGAGTCGCGCCCGATAGACCTGTCCCAGACTCGCACCGCTGATCGGCTCGGTATCGAATTCCGCAAAGCGCTCGTCGACGGGGCCGAGTTCGTCCTCGAGCACCTCTTTTGCCTCGGGCCAGGGGGCCGGCGGCACGGCGTCTTGCAGCGACGCGAGGGTGTCGATGTACGCTGGCGGAAGGACGTCAGGGCGGGTCGACAGCAACTGCCCGAGTTTGATAAACGTCGGCCCCAGCGTCAACAGCGACTCGAGCAACCGCTCGGCGCGGTGGCGCTGCGTCTCGGGACCGGCCTGCCGGGGGCGGCCGAACAGGAGAAACCGCCGCCGGTCACGGGCGTAGGCGAGCAACAGCGGCAGGAACTGCCACGCGACGATGACGAACCGCTTGTATGCGCGAAGAGAGGCCAGTCTCGTTCACCCCGTGTTAGGTGTCCTCGTCGACGATCTCGATCGTCGTCTCGTCGCTGGCACCTCGCTTCGGCAGCACCAACTCGAGGACGCCCCGATCGACCGCCGCCTCGGCGTTGGCGTCGGAGGCGTCGTCGGGCAGCGGGAGATCGACATCGAGAAAGAGCGAGCGGTTCTCCTCGATGTACTGGTAGTCGTCGCTGGGCTCCTTGTCGCGGTGGGCATCGATTGAGATGCGGTCGTCCTCGATCGCGAGGTCGAGCGACTCGGCGGTGACTCCTGGGACGTCGAGGACGAGCAGGTAGGCGTCCTCGCTCTCGAGTAGATCGAAAAAGACGTCCTCGGAGAGGTCCCGCAACGCGTCGCGGAGCGCTGACATGGATACAGGTTCGAACGCCGATACGAAAAACCCCGCGGTCGCGGCGATTTCCCCTCCGAAGGCCCCCACGCTTTTGCCGCCCCGCGACTCGAGTCTCCGTATGGAAGGAGCGGACCGCGAGCGCACCGAAGCCGGGTTCAAAGTGCGAACACCGGTCGACGAGGCGCGCCAGATTCTCAGAGCGGCTGTTGCAGACCGTGGGGACGGTGACGTCCCGTGTGGAACCGAGACCGTCGACGTCGCGCGTGCGGACGGTCGCGTCCTCGCTGCGCCCGTTACGGCAGCCCGGAACGTCCCTCACTACAGGCGGGCGGCGATGGACGGCTACGCCGTCCGGGCCGCGGACACCTTCGGGGCCAGCAGGCGCTCGCCCGAAGTGTTGGGAGTCGTCGAGCCGACCGACGCGTCCGCCGACGAGCACGCCACCGCCGACAGCATCGAGCCGGGGACGGCCGCACGGGTCCACACCGGCAGTGCCCTCCCTGAGGGGGCCGACGCCGTCGTCATGATCGAACACGTCACCGAACGCGAATCGCTCGGCGAACTCGAGGTCGAAGACGCCCTCGCGGAGGGCGAGAACGTCGCGCCGATCGGCGAGGACGTCACGGAGGGCCAACAGCTCTACGAGGCCGGCCACCGGCTCCGGCCGTCGGATCTGGGGCTGCTGCGGTCGGCTGGCTATGGGCAGGTTGCGGTCGCACAGCAACCGACGGTCGGCGTCGTTCCGACCGGCGAGGAACTGGTCGAGGCCGACCCTGATCCCGGTGAGGTGGTCGAGACCAACGGCCTCACCGTCTCGCGGCTGGCCCAGCGCTGGGGCGCTCGCGCCACCTATCGCGACGTGGTCACCGACGACCCCGAGTCGCTGCGCGTGGCCATCCAGCGCGACCTCACCAAGGACGTGGTCGTCACGACCGGCGGCTCCTCGGTCGGTGAGCGGGACCTGTTACCGGAGGTGATCGACGACATCGGCGAGGTACTGGTCCACGGTGTCGGACTCAAACCTGGGCACCCGGTCTGTCTGGGAATCGTCGAAGACACGCCCGTGCTCGCGCTGCCGGGGTATCCGGTCGCGTGCATCATCAACGCCGTCCAGTTCCTCCGACCGACGCTGCGCTGGCTCGAGGGCACGACGCCCGATCCCCACCCGACGACACAGGCCCGCCTCGAGCGCAAGATCCCGAGCGAACCTGGCACGCGGACGTTCGCACGAGTGCGACTCGAGGCCCGTGACGGCGACGAGGCAGACGGCGAGCGCGACGAACCCGACTATACGGCGATTCCGACACGGGCGAGCGGTTCGGGCGTGCTCTCGAGCGTCGCGCTGGCCGACGGCTGGGTCGTCGTCGACGACGACCGTGAGGGGATTCCGGCCGGCGAGACGGTGGCCGTCGAGAACTGGGAAGTCAATCCGTAACGTCCCTCGAGAGGGGGTCGTTCTTCCACAACCTTGATGTCGACATGTGTTGCCAACCCTCATTGGAGGTTCCAAATGACAACGACTGACGACGTACTCGACCACCACCTGACGGCATTCGGAGAGCAAGACCTCGAGGCCGTTCTGGAGGACTACACCGACGAGTCGGTGATCGTGACGAACATGGGGACGTTCCGTGGCCTCGAGGAGGTCGAAGGCCTCTTCGAGGACCTCTTCGAGGAGTTCGATCACGAGGAGGCCACGATCGACATGCAACAAGAGACCGTCGAGGACGAGTTCGCCTACATCGTCTGGGAAGCCGAAACCCCCGAGAACGTCTACGAGTTCGCCACGGACACGTTCTACGTTCCTGAGGAGGCGATCCTGTTCCAGACCTTTGCGGGCCATCTCTCCCCAAACGAGTAAGTCAGCACAGCGCGAGCCGAACGGCGTCAGCCAGCGCGTTCACGCGAGCGAGGTGCTCGTAGGACCCGTCGCGGACCCCGTTCGTGACATACGAGAAGCCGATGTTTGCTTCGGGATCGGCCCAGCCGACGCTGCTCCCGAGGCCAGCGTGGCCGAAGACGTGCTCGGGGGAGAGCGAGCCGTAGGGTGTGATCGTCGTCCCGCCTTTCCAGAAGCCGAGGGCAAACCGTGCCTCGCGGTCGAGCGTCCCGTCGGACGCCGTTTCGGCCTCGAGACGCGTCATCCGCTCGACGGTCTCGGACTCGAGGAGTCGGGTCCCTCCGAGTTCACCGCCGTTGGCGAGACAGGCATAAAAGCGGGCCATGTCTCGTGCGGTGCCGATTCCGTTGGCCGCGGGGACCACGGCCCGGTGGACCTGTTCGGCGTTGAACGGGGCCGCGACTGCGGCGTTGTCGCCGAGTCCCTCATCAGGGTCCCGACAGCGGTCGAACGGCTCGAAGCCGACGACCGTCGCCACGTCGTCGGCCTCGTCATCTCGGAGGCCGATTCCCGTCTGTTCCATGCCGAGCGGCCCGAAAATGCGGTCGGCAGCAGCGCGTTCGACCGGCGTGCCGGAGACACGGCGGACGAGTTCGCCGACCAGCCAGCCGAACGTCAGCGCGTGATAGGCCGGCACCTCACCCGGCGGCGAGAGCGGGTCTTGCTCCTCGAGCGTCTCGATGACGGCGTCCCAGTCGCTCCAGACGGTCGGTCGATCGTCGATCTTGCTCTTTTGCAGGCCTGCGGTGTGGCTGAGCACCTGTCGAACGGTGATCTCGGCCTTGTCGGTGCCCGCGTCGGCGAATTCCGGCCAGTGGTCGACCACGCGATCGTCGTACGCCAGTGCGCCCTCCTCGACCAGCGAATGCAGCGTCACCGCGGCGTAGGGTT
This sequence comes from Natrinema sp. HArc-T2, assembly GCF_041821085.1. Lineage (NCBI taxonomy): Archaea > Methanobacteriati > Methanobacteriota > Halobacteria > Halobacteriales > Natrialbaceae > Natrinema > Natrinema sp. HArc-T2. The sequence goes on from NZ_JBGUAZ010000006.1 coordinate 8,319, forward strand.
TCGTACACGAGAACAGCACGTGGCGCGTCTCCCGGGTCTCCGCGTTGCCGTCGGGCCCCGTTACGCCACCCGCGAGGTCGATCACGAGGTCGCCGTCGACGTAGACGGCCAGCTGTGCCCCGTGGTGAAGCCCGACCTCGAGGTGGCGCTCGAAGAGGGCGGCGATGCGCTCACGATCGGTATTGGCAAGTCGTGACATATCACTTGCAACCAGCAGCGGGATTGTAATCGTTCCGCTCGAGACAGCAATTTATACGGACTCCTGTCAGTCAGTACCGGCGCACCCGCATGACGGGTCACAGATGTATTGGGACACAGTGACAGTAGACCGTCTCAGTTAGTCGCCCGTCGACGAGTCGGGCCGATACGCGCGGCTGATCGTCTTCCAGTGGCCGGTCGCGAACCGGTAGTACGTGACCGCGGCGGGGACAAACGTCTCGAGGATCAACGCGGCATACAGCGCGCCGATTCCGAGCGGTGTCACGGCCTTGAGGAACGGAACCGGGATCGAGACAGCACCGATGAAAGCGACGGGCAGCGCGAAGCCATACAGCCCGAGTACCTGCCCGTAGAACGGCCAGCGGGTGTCGCCGCTGGCGCGGAGCGGCCCGGTCGAGCCGCCGCTGACACCGCGGAAGACGACGCTGACACAGGCGACGGCGATGAACGCAGTCACGAGCGGCAGGATCGATGGATCGGACACGAACAGGTGACCGACCTGCTCGGCGAAGACGAGGACGAGTGCTCCGCTGACGAGGTAGACGCCGGTGCCGAACCAGAGGACGTCGTGGCCGTACGCGTCGGCATCCCCTTCGTCACCGGTGCCCAGTTCCTGGCCGACCAGACTGCTCGAGGCCAGCGAAAAGCCCCAGCCGGGCGTATCCATCAGGTCCCGGACGCGGCGGGCGACGACGTAGGCGGCGAGGACGTTCGGGCCGAAGAGCGCGACGATCGCGAGCATCGGGAACTGGGCGGCCCGCCGTGCGACGTTGGTGAACACGAGCGGCGTCCCGATGCTGAGCACGTCGCGGATTTCGCTGATCGTCGCGAACGGCCACGCGATACAGATCGTGACGGGGAACGCGCCGACCAGCGGCAGTCGCCCGACCGTGAAGCCGACCACGAACGCCGCCAGGACGAGGCCGTTTGCGACGACCGTTCCGATCGCCGCGCCGACGACGCCCAACTCGAGGACGAAGAGCAACACCCCGTTGAGCACCACGTTGACGACCGCGCCGCCCGCCCGGAGGACCATCGGCGTCCACGCGTCGTCGGCACCAACGAGCGTCCGGCTGCCGATGAGGTTCAGCCCTGCGATCGGAACGCCGAGAGCGACGACGCGGAGGTAATCCGCGCCGAAGGCGATCGCGGCGGCGTCGTCGCCGATGAGTGCGATCAGCCGCTCCGCTCCTGCGCCGTACAGGGCGGCCAGCGGCAGCAAGATCGTGGCGACGATGACGGCGCTCGTCGTCACCGCCAACGAGAGGCCCGCGGTGGTCCCGCCGCTGTATCGTTGGGAGACCAGACTGATGGTCGCACCGGCGACACCGCCACCGACCGCAAAGGCGAGACCCCAGTACGGCGTCGCGAGGCCGACGCCGGCGATCGCCGCCGGGCCGAGCGCGATCCCGACCATCGCGACGTCCGCCGCGGATTTGGACATCCGCGCGATCCCCGTGACGATCCGGGGCCAGGCGAGGTCTGTCGTCCGCTCGGCCCGTCGCAGGTCGATCACGCCGATCCGTGCGAGCAGGTAGCCGACCGCCAGCAGCAGCCATCGGACGGGATTCGGGACGTTACTCGATCGAGCAGCCACGAGAGCCCGTTCGTGATCCGGCACTAAAGGCGCTCATATGTCGGGCCGGTCCGGTCAGAATGCATCCGTCGCTGACACAGTACCCCGTGTTCCCTTCCGAGCTTCGAGTGGTCCGCCTAGTTCGAGTCGCGATCTCGAGCCGATCGTACTCGCGGGGTGAGCGCACTGCTACGAACGATATCCCTGTTTTCGGCGCCTGCACGCACAGCCGTTCCCGCGAGGAAAACCGGTGCGGAGAGCAGCAGTCCGGTCGCATAAAGCGACGCGATCGTCGTCACTCGATCGGTGAAATAGTCGGTCAGCTCACGACGGGCGGTTTTGCGGGCGAAAAAATACCCCGATGCCATGAAGAAAAACGGAACCACGAACCGTGCAGCCGAGTCGATCAGAAAATTCACCATGTTCCCGGACGCGCCGAGCCCCCTGAACGGATCCGTGTGAATCGCAACGACGAACACAATTGCGATTATTCGCACCGAATCGATGCTGTAGATGCGATCAGACATCACTCGTACACCTCGCGGTTCCGCGATCGATCACTGGCTTGCCGTCTCTCGCAGGCCACTGTGCTCTCGGCACTCGAGCACGCCACCGCTCATACTGCCGGACAGAACTATGTGAAGATCGGTCGCTCTGCTGCGGCCGTCTCACCCGGAGACGGTCGCGAATACGCGACCAACTTCGTATTGACTGATTTCTGACAGTATCAGTCTCAGCCGTCTCCACGTCGCGGAGGTGTATCCGGTACCTGCAATTCTCCATACCGCCCGTTCAGCCACCGAATTCCGTTACTATCAGTACAGTAAGCCCGTTTCGCCGCTCTTACGGGTCTGATACAACCGTTTCAGCGGTGCTGCCGTTCTCGCCAGTCCTGTGGGTCGATAGACGATGCAGGCAGACACTGTCTCTGCGTCGACTGTTGCACGATCCAGAACTCACATCGACGGTCCGCCCGCGTCCAGGAGACACGGTGCGCTGAGTACGCAGCGGACTCAGCACGCGGGTCTCAGACTCGGGAGACCGACGTTTTTACCCCCGGCACGCGAAGTGTCGCTATGAACCGCAAGGAGTTTCGTGATCTCGCCACCCCCGCAGAGGCACGCGAGGCGATCGATTCGCTGGCCCTCGAGGCCGGCATCGAACGCGTCACACTCGAAGATGCGCGGGGCCGGGTGCTCGTCGCGCGACTCGACGCCGAACTTGACGTACCCGGCTTCGACCGGGCGAGCCTCGACGGCTACGCGCTTCGGGCGCGGGACACGTTCGGCGCTGACGAGGCCGATCCCGCCCGGCTCGCGGTCGTCGGCGAGGTCCACGCCGGCGAGGAGCCGGACGTCGCGCTCGAGGAAGGGCAAGCAGTCGAAATCTCGACCGGGGCGGTGATGCCGGACGGTGCCGATGCGATGGTCCCGGTCGAACGTACGGATCGCGTCGACGGAACGTCGACGGAACGAGCGAGCGGTGAAACCGCGAGCACGGAGTCTGAGGGCGACGTGCTGATCCGCACTTCGGTTGCTCCCGGTGACAATGTCATGTTCGCCGGCGCGGATGTCGCCGCGGGCGAGCGCGCACTCGGGCCCGGAACGCAGATCACGCCCCGCGATATCGGCCTGCTGTCGGCACTGGGGGTCGACGAGGTCCCGGTCAAGGCCAAGCCACGCGTTGGTATCGTCTCGACCGGTGACGAACTCGTCCGGCCGGGCGAGGCCCTCGAAAGCGAGCGCGGGGAGATCTACGATGTCAACAGCTACACGATCGCCGCGGGGGTCGAAGATGCCGGTGGCGAGGCCGTCCTGTATCCTCACGCCGGCGACGACCAGGACGAAATGGAGCGGCTCCTCCGCGAGGCCGCAGACGAGTGCGATCTCGTCCTCTCCTCGGGGTCGACCAGTGCCAGCGCAGTCGACGTCATCTACCGCGTCATCGAAGAGCAAGGCGAGTTGCTGCTCCACGGCGTGAGCGTCAAGCCCGGCAAGCCGATGCTGATCGGGCGGTTGGACGTCTCCGAGCCACACTCGGACGGCTCGGAAGGGGAGCGGCGCTCGTCTTCCGGCGACTCCGCGTACGTCGGCCTGCCCGGCTATCCCGTCTCCGCGATGATGGTCTTCCGAACCTTCGTCGCGCCTGCAATCCGTGAGGCCGCCGGCCTGCCGGAACCCGCGTCGGCGACCGTTACCGGGCGGCTGGCCCGACAGGAGCGCTACGAGGAGGGGCGCCATCGGCTCATGCCCGTCGGCTTAGTTACCGATGGCGACGGCGAGACGCTCGTCTACCCCGTCGACAAGGGCAGCGGCGCGACGACCAGCCTCGCCGACGCCGACGGCGTCGTCGAAGTCGGCCCTGAAACCGACTATCTCGAGGCGGGCGAACCCGTCACCGTCACGCTGTTCTCGCCGGACGTCCGGTCGCCGACTCTCTTTGCCGTCGGCGAGGACGACCCCACCGTGTCGCGCGTGCTCGACGGGCTCGCAAACCCGCGCTATCTCTCGGTCGGCACCCGACCCGGCCTGCGACGGCTCCGCGAGGGCGTTCCCGACGTGGCCGTGGCCGCAGGGCCGCTCGAGGCCGACGTCGAGACGACCGAACTCGGTCGCTGGGAGCGCGAGTGGGGGCTGGTCGTCCGCGCCGGCAATCCCGACGAGATCGAGGGACTCGCCGAGCTGGTCGATCGCGACCTGCGTTTTATCAATCGGACGACCGACTCGGGACTGCGCTCGAGTCTCGACGCAACGATCGCCGATCTTGCGGATGACCGGGGGACGACCAGACGCGAACTGACTGACGCGATCGACGGCTACGATCTCGGCCTGCGGGCTCACGAGAGCCCCGCCCGGAAGGTCATCGCGGGCGACGCCGACGCCGGCCTCGGCCTGCGCGAAACTGCCGACCGGCTCGACCTGGGCTTCGTCCCCATCGGCGAGCAGCCAGTGCGGGTGCTGGCGAATCCCGATCGGACGGAAAAGGAGGGGGTTCGGGGACTCGAGGAGGCGCTTTCGGACGTGCAGTGACTGTCGGCCCGAGTCGAGACTCGAGCGATATGGTGGCGCTCCGACACCAAGCCGACTGCCCACTCAGTCCTCCTCCTCGGTGTCGTCGGGCCGCGTCGCCTCCTGCCACGCCGAGGCATCGAAAAACGACTGGAGGGCCATCAACACGCCGACGTACGTTCCGAACGCGATGATGATGACCGTGACCACGATCGTGAGCACCAGTCCGCCGACGGGGTTCGGGACGAACAGCGGGAGGACTGCCATATCATTCCCAGGGTAGACCGGCCCCATATATTGTTCGAACACTGACTAGTGCGCACCCGTGTGACTCGACCGCGAGAACAGGTGTCCGACGGAGCTGTTTTTGGTTGCCCGCTCCCTACCAGCAACCATGCAAATCGTCACGACGCTCCCGTCGGCGACCGAGATGGTGGCCGCACTGGGACTCGAGCCGGTCGGCGTTTCCCACGAGTGCGACTACCCGCCGAGTGCTGCGGCCACTCCCGCCATTACTCGGTCGCGAATCGACGCCAATGAGTCGGCCTCGAGCGCCGAGATCGACCAGCAAGTCCTCGACGTCGCCGAGACCGAGGCCGGCGTCTACGAGATCGATGTCGAGACGCTCGAGGAGCTCGAGCCGGACGTGATCGTCACGCAAGGGATGTGTGACGTCTGTGCGGTCGACGAGACCGTCGTCGCCGACGCAGTCGACCGGATTTCGGCCGATCCCGACGTCGTCCCGACCGACCCCCATAGCGTCGGTGACGTGCTCGACGACCTCGAGCGAATCGGTCGCGCGGTCGACCGCGAAGCGCGCGCTCGCGAGGTTCGCGCCAGCCTCGAGTCCCGCATCGACGCGATCCGCGAGCGAACTGCCGATATCGACGCGTCGGACCGTCCGCGGGTGGCGATTTTCGACTGGACCGATCCTGCGATGATCGCGGGCCACTGGACGACCGAACTCGTCGACTGGGCCGGCGGCGAATACGGGTTAGCCGATGTCGGTGAGCGCTCGCGCCCGCGCGAATGGGACGAGATTCGGGCGTACGATCCCGAACTCGTGATCGTCGCACCCTGTGGCTTCGGCCTCGCACAGAGCGCACGGAACCGAACCGACCTCACCGAGCGCGACGGCTGGGACGAGCTCACGGCAGTCAGGGAGGGACGCGTCTGGGCGATGGACGGTGACCACTACCTCAATCGGCCCGGGCCGCGGCTGGTGGACACGCTCGAGGCACTTGCGGCGATCATCCAGCCCGACCGGTTCGACGGGCCCAATTCGGACGTGGCGGTTCCGTTCGACGAGCTTGAAGGACTCGAGTCGGCGTCGGACGCGTCGACCGCGGACTCACGCTCGTGATCGTCCTGCCGTCCACCATCGGCGAGACGATCCGCGAGCGCGCCCACGAGGGACAGCCAAACGAGATCTGTGGCATCCTCGGCGGCGCGTACGAGCCCGAGGGGACGAGCCGCGTCCACTCGCAGTATCCAGCCGACAACGTCGCCGCGAACCCGCGAACGCGCTACGAGATCGACCCCGAACAGCAGCTGGCAATCTTCGATCGGCTCGAGGACCACGGCGAGGAAATCGTCGGCTTCTATCACTCCCACCCCCGCGGCCCGCCGCGACCGAGCGAGACCGACGCCCAATTGGCAACGTGGCCCAATCGCTCGTATCTGATCGTCTCGCTCGAGCCTCCCGAAATCGGCTCGTGGCGCTGGCGGGCCGATCCCGAGCGCGACGGGGACGAATCAGCTGCCGGCGGTCGGTTCGAGCGCGAACGGCTCGTCGTCGACTGAGCTGGCTCAGCTGTCCGTCTCGGCCTCGAGTTCGTCGGCCTTTTCGCGCGCCTCGGCGGCGTGCTCGCGGAATTCCTCGATCCGCTGGCTCAGCTTCTTCCCGGCGATGTATTTGAACTCGTCGGGCATCATCCCGTACTCGATGTCGAGCGTGATCATCGTATCACAGCCCTCGACGATCTCGGGAGCCCAGCTTCCCTGTGCCAGCTTCGACTCGTCGGTGACGACTGCCTCGCCGTCTTCGACATCGATGAAGGCGGTCACGATGTTCCAGATGTTCGGATTACTCGAGCTGGCCTCGTCGAACAGCCCCTCGAGTCGCGATTCCGTGAGCTCCTCGTCCCGGAGCTCTTCGAGGAGATCCTCGAGGGCGTCGGCCACGTCCTCGTGTTCGGCGGCTTCCTCGCGAAGCTCGGTCGGTGACTCGTCCGACTCGTGCTCTGTCATCGGCTCTCCCTCCGTGCGTCGCTGTCCGCGATCATAGACGTGGGTAGCTGCTTCGGAACCGTAAACGTACGCTTCCGTCCGAGGTTGGTCAGCTGGCTCGGATCGCGTTACGACGCGTCCTCGAGGACGTCCGTCACCCAGATGCGGTTCGGATCGTCGGTCTCGTCCATCCAGTCGGCCAGTCTGGTTCGCATCTCTCGTCGCACGTCCTCGTAATCGGGATGATCGATCAGGTTCTGTAACTCCGCGGGATCGGCCTCGAGATCGTATAGCTCGTCGATGTCGGGACCATTGTAGACGTACTTGTAGCGGTCCGTGCGGACCATCCGCTGGCTGTAGAGGCCGAACTCGTCGCCGTGGTACTGCGCGAACGTCGACGTGGCCCAGTCGCAGTCGGCTGGTAGCTCGCCGCCGTTCTCGAGGATGGGAACGAGACTTCGGGAATCGAACTCGTCGGGAACGGGAACGTCGGCGAGCTCGAGGAACGTCGCTGCCAGATCGTGCAGATGCACCGGGACATCACTGGTCGCGCCCGACTCGGCCACGTCCGGCCAGCGCACCTGAAGCGGAATCCGGTACGTGTCGTCGTACATGATCGGGCCCTTGTTGAACTGGCGGTGGCTACCGGCGAAGTCGCCGTGGTCGGAGGCGTGGACGACGACCGTGTCGTCGGCCAGTCCGTGGGTCTCGAGTGCATCGAGGATGCGCTCGAGTTGGTGCTCGATGAGCGTCATAAAGCCCCAGTACTTCGCGATCGCTTCTGCCCACAGGTCCCAGTCGAAGCCGTCGACACCGCGATAGGCGAGGTAGTTCTCGTGGACGCGGGGCTTGCCGTCATAGGTCTCGGCGTAGCTGTCGGGCGGCTCGATCTCGTCTGGGTCGTACAGCGAGGCGTAGGGCTCCGGGACGACGTAGGGATGATGGGGACCGTAGAAGTCCGTCCGGTGAAAGAAGGGGCCGCCCCGATCGCCGTCGGCGTGGGCGTCGATCGTATCGATCGTCCGCTCGGCCAGGAAGTAGGCCCGTGTCTCCTCGATGTCGACGGGCGTTGTCGCGGCGACGAAGGTCCCCTTGTTGTCGTCTCGCGGATCGTCGCCGGTGTAGAGTTCGTTCTCGAGGCCGACGTCGTCGACGGGAGTGCCACGCTCCATGCGATACTCGCGGAACGCCTCGTCGATGTCGTCGTGATGCGTGTCGCTGCCGCCGAGATACGAGAACCCGAAGTCTCCGGGCGTGCGGTCCCGACCGGCGTGCCACTTCCCCGTGTAGCTGAGGTCGTAGCCAGCAGCGACCAGTTCCTCCGAGAACGTCGGCAGTTCGGCGGGAGGGTTCCGCTGGAGCGCATCCGGCTCGTGGCAGTTGTTCAACATGCCGTGGCCGTGGGGGAACTGTCCGGTCAACAGGGACACACGCGCGCTCGAGCAGATGCTGATCGGCGTCATCGCACGCCGAAAGCGGACCCCTTCGCTCGAGAGCCGATCGCTGCCCGGGGTTTCGACCGGCGGGCCGTCAGGTGCGCTGGCGTCGTATCGCTCCTGATCAGTCAGGATGAGCAAGACGTTCGGACGACTGTCGGCGTCAGCGTCGGCCATCGAGGATTGTACACCGGCTCTGTAGTTAATGCTGTAACCTGCACGTGGCCGGTCGACAGGGGTGATAAGACGCCGGCGTGTAAACCCCACCGTTGATTTATCTGCCGTTCGACGGCTGAGACGTGCCGAGCGCGTACTGTGGTGAGTGTGAGTGGCAGTATCGAGCCGACGGGGACGACGCGGTTGCACTCAGCCGCGCGATGATCGACCACTTCGTCGAGACGGGTCACTCGCCGGTCGAGCGATGTGACGCTGCGGACCGCTCTCTGACCGACGCCCTCTCGAGTCAGTAGCGCGGACAGCGCCGCGCACACTCATCGATGCTGTCCCGTCTCTGTCTCGCGGCGTCGCTGAAACCGGTCAGCCAGAACACATTACTGAGTGAACCTCACACAATGTGGCCGATTGTCAACGAGTGCCGGTAAATAGCGCTCTCTAACTGACTGTTTGTCCACTACAATTCGGAAACGTACTTTACTCGCGAGCGAAAAGTGGATGGCAACCAGCGATTCGGCGTGCTATCATCCGACACCGACCAAACGATAATACTTTTCCATTAGGGTCCGAAATCCCTGAGTATGTCTGACGACCTCAAGAAAGGGCTCGAGGGTGTGTTAGTCGCTGAATCGGGACTCAGCTCGATCGACGGCGATGCGGGCCAACTGATCTATCGCGGCTACACGATTGAGGACCTCGCGCGCGGTGCGAGCTACGAGGAAGTTCTGTACCTGCTCTGGAACGGTCACCTCCCGACCGAAGACGAGCTCGGACCGTTTACGGACGCGCTCATGGAAGAACGCGAGGTCAGCGAGGACGTCCTCGCGACGATGGAACGGCTCGCCGCGGCCGAGGAACAGCCGATGGCGGCGCTGCGGACTGCGGTCTCGATGTTCTCGGCGTCCGAACCTGAAACAGACGCAGACCCGGACGACCTCGAGGCGACGCTCCGGAAGGGACGCCGCATCACGGCCAAGATCCCGACCGCGCTTGCGGCCTTCGAGCGCTACCGACTCGGCGAGGAGCCGGTCGATCCCCACCCCGATCTCGGGCTTGCGGCAAACTTCCTCTACATGCTGACCGGCGAGGTGCCCGACGACGTGGCCGCCGAGACGTTCGATCAGGCACTCATCCTCCACGCCGACCACGGCCTGAACGCCTCGACGTTTACGTCGATGGTTATCGGCTCGACGATGGCCGACATCTACAGCGCCGTTACCGGCGGCATCAGCGCCCTTTCTGGTCCGCTTCACGGCGGTGCAAACCAGGACGTCATGGAGGTCTTGATCGAGATCGACGAGAGCGACCTCGACCACCGCGAGTGGGTCGAGCAAGCCACTGAAGAGGGACGGCGCATCCCCGGCTTCGGCCACCGCGTCTACAACGTCAAAGACCCTCGCGCGAAGATCCTCCAGGAGCGCAGCGAGGAACTCGCCAACAACGGCGAAAGCAAGTGGTACAAGTACACCACCACCATCGAACAGTACCTCTCCGAGGAGAAGGGCCTCACAGAGAAGGGCATCGCCCCGAACGTCGACTTCTACTCGGGGTCGGTCTACTACCAGCTCGGCATCCCGATCGACATGTACACCCCGATCTTCGCGATGAGCCGCGCCGGTGGCTGGATCGCCCACGTCCTCGAGTACCAGGAGGACAACCGTCTCATCCGCCCGCGCGCCCGCTATACCGGCCCGGAAAATCAGGACTTCATCCCGATCGAAGAACGGTAATCGCAGTCTCGGTTTCGGATTGATTTTTGTTCTCGGTTTATCGACCGCGTGAGCGCTGCTCTCGAACGAATGACCGTCAGTTACACCTCGACCGCCACAGGGCAGTGTCGGGACACCGTATCGCGGATGACGCACGTCTGTCCTCCGTCTGACGCACCAGCTATCCCACCGCAGTCTTGCGATTTCACTTTCACCGCGGGTGCATGAGATTTATATACTCTGGGTCCCCTTCTCCATTCGCACGTCACACGCCGTGCATTCCCTGTATTCCCTGTCGTGCTACACTGCTGTAGCACATCCCTGTTGGGGGACGACGGTGGGTCCAACCGACTCCCCGCTCCCCGACAGTAATCCTTACACCTCACGCCGAGTAGACAGGTGTATGCTCGAACTCGCGGATATTCTCGAGGCGCGCGAGCGGGTCAGGGAGACCGCTCGACAGACACCCCTCGAGCACTCACACACCTATTCGGCGATGACTGGGGCCGAGATCTACCTCAAACTGGAGAACTTCCAGCGGACGGGGGCGTTCAAGATCCGTGGGGCGACAAACCGGATCGCGACGCTTTCGGAGGCACAAAAGGACGCCGGTGTCGTCACCGCGAGCGCGGGCAACCACGCCCAAGGTGTCGCGCTTGCAGCCACGCGGTCGGGCGTCGACTCGAAGATCGTCATGCCCGAATACGCGCCGATCTCGAAGGTCAAGGCGACCAAAAGCTACGGCGCAGAGGTCGTCCTCGCCGGCAGAGACTACGACGCGGCCGCCGAACGCGCCCACGAGATCGAACGCGACGAGGGTCGCACCTACGTCCACGCCTTCGACGACGAGTACGTGATGGCCGGCCAGGGGACGATCGGCCTCGAGATTCTCGACGACTGTCCCGACGTCGAAACCGTCGTCGTCCCCATCGGCGGCGGCGGCCTCATCAGCGGGATCGCGACCGCGATCAAAGAGCAACAACCCGACGTGCGTGTCATCGGCGTCCAGGCCGAGGGGGCCTCGAGTGCAGCGCCCTCGCTCGAAAAGGGCGAACGCGTCTCGATCGACGCGGTTGATACGATCGCCGACGGGATCGCGACCCGCAGCATCGGCGAACAGACCTTCCCCCACATTCAGGAGTACGTCGACGAGATCGTCACCGTCTCCGATCCCGAGATCGCCGTCGCGCTAGTCTACTTGCTCGAGCGCTCGAAAACCCTCGTCGAGGGCGCGGGCGCGGTCCCGCTTGCCGCCGTCCTCTTCGAGAAGTTCGACTACGCCGAGGACGAGGTCATCGTCCCCGCCCTTTGCGGTGGGAATATTGATCTCAACACGCTCACCAACGTCATCGTCCGCGGGCTAGTCGAAACCGGTCGCTATCTGAAGATCAGGACCGTCCTGAAAGACCGACCAGGCGCGCTCGAGGACCTCCTTGATATCTTCACTGCCCACCGGGCGAACATCTACGCGATCCACCACGATCGGACCTCCCGCGAGGTCGAGATGAGTGATACGGAAGTCGAGATCGAACTCGAGATGCGCGGCCCCGACCACGTCGATGCGTTCCTCGCCGATCTCCGGGATGCTGGCTACGTGGTCGACGTGCTCGCCTGATACGGTCTGCTGTCACTGGGTCCCGGCACACCCGCATGACGTGGCGGGGGTGTGCCGGACATGACTGACACGAGTCCGTATGCGTGTTTCCGTTCCACCCCGTTTTAAGCCGACACCGGCCGAGGTGGGGACCATGAAGCGTATCATCGAGACCGACGACGCACCCGCCGCAGTCGGTGCCTACAGCCAGGCGACCAGTAACGGCTCGCTGCTCTTTACCGCCGGCCAGATCCCCCTGACGGCCGACGGCGAACTGCTCGACGACGAGCCGATCGCGGCCCAGACTGAACAGGCGCTTTACAACCTCGACGCCATTCTCGACGAAGCCGATGCGTCGTCCGAGGACATCCTCAAAGTCACCGTGTTCCTCGCGGACATCGACGACTTCGAGGCGATGAACGAGGCCTATGCCAACTACTTCGACGACGAGCCACCGGCCAGAAGCGCCGTCGAAGCCGGCGCGCTCCCGAAGGGTGTCGGCGTCGAGATCGAAGCCGTCGCCTCCCTCGAGTGAAGGCGGTGAGCGTCCCGTGAGCGACTTGCTGTCCGAAATACTGGCGTCCGATCCGCGCGCCATGTCGGCCCTGCTGTGGGGACTCGTCGGCTGCCTGTCGGTGCTGGTCGCCGTTCAGGGCTATACGCTGCTCGTCGAACCGCTCGTGACGATCACGCAGGCGCTGGCGGTGGCGTTGCTGGTCGGATCCGTCGTGGCTGGTGGGGCGTACGTGCTCGAGCCACGGCTCGCTGCGTGGGCGGCCAACCGCACGACGGAGTGACCGCATCTCGTAAGGGTTAAACCACGGACGCGGTTATGATGACGTGAGCCAGGATGGCCGAACGGTAAGGCGCACGCCTGGAAAGCGTGTTCCCTTTCGGGATTCAGGGTTCAAATCCCTGTCCTGGCGTTTTTCGAATCCAACACCTGCGAGCGGTGCGTAGCCACGCGAGCGATTCGGATTCGAAAAACGACACACGCAGGATTTGAACGAGAGACGACGTGGTTCGGAAGGTGCAAGCGGCACCTTCCGTCATCCCGAGACGGCGGAGCCGTCTCGAACGACAGCGATCGAACGGAGTGAGATCGACCGTCTTCGCGTGGTTCAAATCCCGTCCTGGTTGTCTTGTGATTCAACACCTGTTGAGCGATACGTAACTTGTGGGCCCCAATCTGTGACCGGCACGGCGCAATGTCGACGCTGGTGTTGGACGTGTGGAAAGGGTAGGGGTACGCGAAGGAGGCGCTGGATTACTGCTCGAGTTCCACGGGAGAATCGGTCGCGATCCAGCAGTGGGGGTCATCCGGATCTCTGAGTTCCAGACTGCCGCTTTGACACACCACCATTTCGTACTGGTCGTCCATGATGACCCATCGACAACTGCATTGGGATGGATTATGGTAACGGGGCCCGTACCGTCCGGTTTCACGACGGTAGGGACTGCATACCGCCCGTGTGCTATGCCGGAGTGCGCGCTCGTCGACGCGGCTCGAGCGGACAACCTTTGCCGTCACGACCCGATGGGTTGGCTATGTGTGGTCGCTACACGCTCGTTGTCGAGCACGACACGCTCGAGGCGCGGTTCAATGCCCGATTTCGCGAGGATGGGTCCGAGTCGGGTTTCAGCCCGCGCTACAACATGGCACCGGGACAGGCACTGCCGGTGATTACGAACGCCGAGCCGGAGACGATTCGACGGCTCGAGTGGGGGCTGGTGCCGTCGTGGGCCGACGACGACAGCGGCGGGCTGATCAACGCACGGGCCGAGTCAGTCGCCGAGAAGCCGAGTTTTCGAGGTGCCTACGAGCAACGGCGGTGTCTCGTTCCCGCGGACGGCTTCTACGAGTGGGTCGAGACTGAGAACGGGAAACAGCCCTACCGAGTCACTTTCGAGGGCGATCGGGTGTTCGCGATGGCCGGCCTCTGGGAGCGCTGGGAGCCGGAAACGACCCAGACCGGCCTCGACGCCTTCGGTGGCGGTGTTGACAGTGAGACTGATACCGGCCCACTCGAGACGTTTACCATCGTGACGACGGAGCCGAACGACCTCGTCGCGGACCTCCATCATCGGATGGCGGTGATTCTCAAGCCTGACGCCGAGGAGCAGTGGTTGACTGGCGAGGCCGGCCACGACGTGCTCGAGCCGTATCCGACCGCCGAGATGCGAGCCGATCCGGTGTCGACGGCGGTGAACGATCCGTCGACCGATGAGCCCTCGCTGATCGAGCCGGTCGAAACGGTCTGAGTACCTCCGTCGCGGTCCACGACGGGGGACCCGTCCCGTCGGCGACGACCGTTCCGTTCCAACGAATATATGGTTTAGGCTTACCTAATTCTCGCCAATGAAGCTGACCAGGCGAGACGCGGTTGCCGCGCTGGCCGCACTCGGTGTCGGTGGGACGCTGTCGGGCTGTGTAGCCCCACCCGGATCCGAGCCGGTCGACGTCGATTGGCTCCGTGAGACGCTGGTCGCGGCCGCCGACGTCGTCTATCCGAGCGAAGTCTCCGGTACGTCGACGTTCGTCGAGGCATTCCTCGAGGGCCGACTCGAGGACCCGACACACGTCGCCGGACTGGACGAGACGGTCACGGAGCTGGATGACAACGCGACGTTCTGGTACGACGAGCCGTTTGCGGCGCTGTCGGTTACGGACCGCGAGCAGGTGCTTCGGAATCTCGATGTGGACACCGCCGACGAGGATCCAACCGGAACGACGAGCGAACGAGTCCGCTACTACGTGGTCAACGATCTCTTGCTGGCGCTGTATGCCTCACCGACGGGCGGGGAACTGGTCGGCATCGAGAACCCGCAGGGGCATCCCGGCGGGCTCGAGAGCTATCAACGGGGGCCGAACGCGTGAGCTGGGATCGACCGCCCGCCGAGTCGGCGGCGCCAGCGACCGACGTGGACGCCGACCGTACTCCTGTTTCGGACGCCGACGTCTGTGTGATCGGCGCGGGGCCCGCGGGCGGACTCGTCGCGGATCGCCTCGCCGACGCCGGTCGCGAGGTCGTCGTGCTCGAGGCCGGACCGCGGTTCGACCCAGCCGATAGACTCGCTAGACAGGAGCGGGCGATCCGCCCGGCCTACGACCGGCCGGACGTCTGGGACAGCGATCCGGAGCGCGACGCCTACGAGGCGTCGGGGGAGTGGTTCTACCCGCTGAACCACGCCCGCTCGAGGGGTGTCGGCGGCTCGACGCTGCACTGGCAGGGGATGGTGATGCGCCTCCATGAGGCTGACTTCAACTCGGCCAGCGTCCGCGGCGTCGGAACCGATTGGCCGATCGACTACCAGGAGCTGCGACCGTACTACGCCGCCGCGGAGCGCGAACTCGGCGTGGCAGGCGCCGACGACAACCCGTTCGCGCCGCCCCGCGAGCGGCCCCATCCGATGCCAGCCTTTCGATCGTCCTACAGTGATTCGCTGTTCGCCGAGGCCTGTGATGACCTCGAGATCGCGATGCACTCCGTGCCCAACGCCCGCAACTCGGAGGCCTACGACGGCCGCGGTGCATGTGTTGGCTACGGCACCTGCCAGCCGGTCTGTCCCTCGGGCGCGAAGTACGACGCGACAGTCCACGTCGAACGCGCCGAGCGAAAGGGTGCGACGGTGATCGATCGCGCGCCAGTCCAGCGCCTCGAGCATACGGTCGACGCGATCGAGGCAGCGGTCTACGCGACGCCCGACGACGAGGAACACCGACAGGAAGCCGACGCCTTCGTGATCGCCTGTGGCGGCGTCGAGACGCCGCGCCTCCTCTTGCTTTCGGAATCGAGCCACTATCCCGACGGGCTGGCCAACTCGAGCGGTCTCGTCGGTAACTTCTTCATGGATCACCTGTTCGCCGGCACAGGTGGCGTTCTCGACGAACCCACCCGGCAGAACCACGTCGGCTTTCTCACGAGCGAGTCCCACCAGTTCTACGACGAGGCCGATGAGGAATACGCCCCGTTCAAACTCGAGTTTTTCAACTACGCTGGCCCTTCCCCAGTGGGGATGGCGCTGACCGGCGACGACTGGGGCGACGACTTGCTCGCACGACTCCGGTCGGAGTACGGTACCCACATCGGGATGGGCGGCCTCGTCGAACAACTCCCCCGCGAGGACAGCTACATCGGGCTCGACGCGTCGACGACAGACGATCACGGCAATCCGGTTCCGGACGTCCACTGGAACGTGGGTGAGCGAGCGTTGCGAACCATCGAGCGCGTCAACGAGATTCAGGAACGGGTTCTCGACGAACTCGGCGCGGAGATCACCTGGCAGGTCGGCCCCGAGAACACGGGGCCGGCGTATCACCACATGGGGACGACTCGGATGGGTGACGACCCAACGGAGAGCGTCGTCGGGCCCGATCTGCGAACCCACGACCTCGAGAACTGCTGGATCGCCTCGAGCAGTGTCTTCCCGACCGGCGGGGCGATGAACCCGACACTAACGATCGCGGCACTGGCGCTGAAGGCCGCGGAACACGTCCTCGAGCGACTTTAGTGTCCATTGCTTTCGACCCATTCTGTTTTAGGCAAACCTAAAACTATAAATGTAGCCGGCGGCGAGTACCGCCAATGAGTACCGGGGAACAGCCCGAGATGACGGACAGACACGAGGACGAGTACACCTTCGACGACGTCAGCGTCGTCATGGGAACCTACAACGAGGAGGCAGCGATCGGCAAAGTACTCGCGGACATCGAGGAGGTTACCGACGGCAAGGCGGAGGTCGTCTGCGTCGACGGCTCGTCCGACCGGACGCCCGAAATCGCCCGCGAGCACGGCGCGACGGTGATCGAGCAGGAGCCACAGGGGTACGGCGTCGCCGTCCACGCGGCGATCACGGAGCCCGATCGACCGATCGTCGTCACCACTGATTGCGACGACACCTATCCGATGGAGCAGTTGCCCGAGTTCCTCGAGTTGATCAACCAGGGCTACGACGTGGTCAGCGGCGATCGGCTGTACCACGGTGCCGAGGCGATGCCGGCGTTCAACCGCTTTGGCAACCACGCCTTCGCCGCGCTCGCGAGTCTCCTGATGGGGACTCGCGTCCACGACACCACGACTGGGATGCGCGCCTACCGACGCGAAGTCGTCGAGTCGATCGAGTGGACCGAAAACACTGGCCTCTCGGCCGAACTGCTGATCCGACCGCTGATGCGAGGTTACGACATCCGCGAACATCCCATCGAGTACCGCGAACGTGCCGGCGAGACGAAGCTGGATCCGTTGCAAGGCGGTGCCGAGATCGCTAGATCGATCGTCAAAGTCTCGCTCGAGGAACGACTTCGAGAACTCCCCCACGAGCCGACACAGCAGTAGTCGCCGATCGTCTTTCGTTTTCGACGGGTAGCGACAGTTCATCGCGTCCCCGCTGAGCCGTAGATCGAATCTATCCGTTCGCGTCCGGAACGGTGAGCTCGGTCCGGACGAACAGGCCATCCGGGGACTGATCGGGAACGTACGCCGCTTCGCCGCCACAATCCCGAATGGAACTGCACCGTTCGACTCTGGGTGTGAGTGCCCGGACGGTGTCTCCCTCCGTGCGAACCGGCAGCTCGAGTCGGTAGCTGAAACTGCTGCCAGGCCCTTGATCGACGAACACGCTCACGACGATGTCGTCCCGGTCGTCGATAGGGAGCGACTCGTTGCCGTCCCAGGTTGCCCCGTGGACGCGCACGGCCTCGTCGGTGACGGTCAGCCGAGCGGGCGTCCGTTCCGAGACGTTCGCAGCGACGGCGGTGGCGCTGGCGTCGTCAGTCGTGACGGTCATCGTGACTCCCGTGGCTGTCGGTGGGACGCCGACCGTGGTGTTCAACTCCACCGCGGAGCCGGAAACGTGCTCGACCCGCTGGAGCCGCGACGCCTGTGGCGAATCGGCATGGGGTGCCCAGGCACCGCGATAGGCGAGGCGGTACAGCGACCGGTCGGGATACGCGTCGACGACGGCGAACGGCCGCTCGTCGAGGGCGTACACCCGTTGGCCGTCGATGTCCGGATCGTTACGAAGCGCTTGGAACGGATGGGCGAGCCAGTCGCCGTACGGCGTCGGGAGGAAGACGAGCGCTCGCTCGGACGGGCCGTCCTCGAGCGGCGCGTAGACCTCCTCGTAGGTGTCGGTCACGGCCGCGTTCCGATCGATTTTCTCGTCGAAGGTCGTCGCCGTCACCCCGCCGATCGCAAGGGCGCTCACGAGCAGCGCTGCGACGAGCGCCACACGTGCGGTCTGCGGTGCCAGCCGCTGGTCGGCCAGCCGGCGAGCCCCGGCGGCCAGTGCTAGCGCGCCGACGGCGCCAAAGGCCGCGACCGGGACCAGCAGATCGAAGTGGTAGTACGGGCCGTGGGTGGCGATCAGGCCATCGCCGGCGCGCTCGAGGTTCCCGAGGATGTTGAAATTCCCCCAGAAGAAGACGTTGCCGACGGGGACGGTGATGAACAGTCCGGCGAGGATGCTCTCGCGAGGCGAGAGTCCGCGTCGGAAAGTGACGCCGACCCCGACGGCGGCGACGGCTGCGCCGAGAATACCGCCTGCGATCCACTCGGTAACGAACTGCGCGAGCACTCGTGCGTTCGCGCGCAGCGCCAGCTCGATCGTATAGTCGATCTCGTGGGCGAGGATCTGGCGCTGCCCGAAGCCGAGCCCGTCCAGCGGCGCGAACGCCTCGTAGGGGAACACCAGTGGCGAGCCGGTCACGGTCGCGTTGTAGGCCAGCGCGAGCCCGACGCCTGTCAGCCCGAACGCCGCCGTCGCGAGCTGTCGAGGGAGGACGGCTCGCGGCTCCTGAACGAGGGTCCAGCACGCGTGGACAATAAACGGCGTCGCGAACAACACCGCAGTGTACGGTCGCGCGAAAAAGGCCAGGCCGATCGCCGCGCCGGCCGCCCCGGCAACGCGCCAGTCGCCGGTTCGGTCGGCCCGGAGGTAGCCGTAGGCAAACGCCAAGTTGAGCATCGTCGTCGGCGCGTACGGCAGGAAGACAGCCGAGTCGATCACAAAGAGCGGCGAACAGAGCACGATCACGGCGGCCGCGATACCGGTCTGTCGGTCGAACACCTCGCGAACGACCAGAGCAACGAGCGCGATCGTCGCGGCGGCGACGCCCGCGAGCGCGAGTCGAGGGCTACCGACGAACTTCCCGAGCGCGAAGATGGCCGCGGGGACGGGCGCGTATTTCGGATAGAGCCGGCTACCGTCGTCGACGAAGAACCAGGGACGAAAACTCTCCTCGACGGGCGGGCGGATGAACAGTTGCCCCTCGAGCAGCATCGCTGCCTGCTGCAGATAGACGCCCTCGTCGTGATTGAGCGAGTGATACGGAAACGTTCGCGTCGCGAGCAGCCAGACCGCAAGAGCGCCAGCGAGGGCGAGAGCGACGACCGCCGCCCGCCACGGTCGTCGTCTCATGGGTCGGTCGTCACGGTGGGTTCATCGGCCATCCTGTGCGAGCATGACGGCCATCGACAGACCCGAGATGGCGACCAAGACGAGCGCTGGAACCGCTGCCTGTCCGTACAGGCCGGCCTCCTCAACCTCCCAGATGTAGGTCACGAGCGTCTCGAAGCCAAGCGGGCGCAGCATCAGCGTCGCGGGCAGTTCTTTCATCGTCGTGAGAAAGACGAGCGCGGCCCCCGCTGCCACTCCCGGCAGGATCAGCGGCAGCGTCACCTTTCTGAACGTCCCCAGCCGTGACCGCCCCAGCGTCCGGGACGCTTCAACGAGCTCCTGGTCTACCTGCAACGTCGAGGTCTTGATCGAGCCGATCGCCTGGGGCATGAAGCGAACGACGTACGCAAAGACCAGCAACGGCACCGTCTTGTAGATCGCCGGCAGGACGTCGAGGCTAAAGCTGAGCAACGCGATCGCCAGCACGATCCCGGGCGTCGCATAGCCAATATAGGGCGCGCGGTCGGCCAGCGCTGCCAGCCGCGAATCCGATGTCGCAGACGCGAGCGCGATCGGCAGCGCCACGAGGATCGAGACGCCAGCAGCAAGCACGGCGACGTACGCCGAATTGAAGCCGTACTCCCAGCTGAACGTCAGTCCACCGCCCTGATAGCCCGGCCCGCCCGCCGTCAGCCACGTCCCGAATATCGCGATCGGGAGGACGATCGCCAGCAACGCGATGGCGGCCGGCAACAGCAACACCACGTATCGCCAGCTCCCGAGCTCGAGGTCGGCGTTCCCGCGATGGCCACTGCTTTCGTACGCTCCCGACTCGTCGACGCCGATCCGTGACTCGAGTGCGAGGACGATCGCCGTCACCGTCAGTAACTGCAGCGAGAGCAACGCTGCGTAGTCACGGGCAAAGGCGTTGTACCGTGCATAAATGAACTGCGTGAACACCTCGACGCGCATAATGTTTGGCGTGCCGAAGTCCGCGAGGGCGTACAGTGCAACGAGCAACGCCCCGGCAGTGATTCCCGGGAGAATCTGCGGGAGGGTGATCCGGCGAAACGCCGTCCAGCGGCCGGCGTTGAGCGTCCGCGCTGCCTCCACGAGCGAGCCGTCGAGTGACAGCAGCGACGCGCGCGTCGTCAGAAACACATACGGATACGTATACAGCGTCAGGACGAACGCCGCGCCAGCGAACCCGTAGACCGACGGAATCGACTCGATGCCAAGCGGCGCGAGGAGATCGGCGAGTTCGCCCTGCGGCCCGAACGCCGACACGAACGCGAACGCACCGAGATAGCTCGGCACCGCAAGCGGCAGCGCCGCGAGGACGGTCCAGAACCGGGGGAACGGAATCGATCCCTGAACCGTGATCACCGCGAGCGGAACGCCGACGAGGACGCTCGCCCCGGTGACGATCGCCACGAGCGCGACGCTTCTCACCAGTACCTCGAGCGTCTGGGGGGCAACGGCGAGCTCGAGTGCTCGATCGCCGAGTCCGACGGCGTCGACGGCCAGCCAGAGTAGCGGCAGTACCAGCACGGCTGCGATGGCCGCAGCAAGCAGGGTGAGTCCGACATCGGTTGCCCCGCTGTCGTCGCCGGTTGCGCGCCCGACAGTCCGTGCGACCAAGCCGCGGATCGTCATCCTGAGACGCCAGCGTCGTCCATCAGGTCAAGCGTCGGTTCCAGATTCGAGAGCTCCGCGAGGTCGATATCTGGTGGACTCAGTTCGTCGATCGTCGGGAGCCCGCCGACCGGAGCGACGCCGCTGATCATCGGGTAGGCAAAGCTGACCGTCGCGAAGAACTCCTGTGCCTCGGCGGAGAGCAGGTGACGGACGAAGTTGTCGACCAGTTCACCCTGCTGGGTTCCCTTGACTTTCAGTGCGCCGGCGACGTTGATCAGCGCGCCGGCGTCGCCTTCGGTAAAGGCCAGATCGACCGGCGCGTCCGGTCGTCCGTTTTTGACACGCATCGCGTAGTAGTGGTTTGCAAACCCAGCCGTCAGCGCCCCGTCGGCGACCGCCTGCGAGACGGCGAACTCGTTGCCGCGGCGCTCGGTGCCGGCCTCTTGCATGTCGACGAGCCACTGGCGGGCCGCATCTTCGCCCTCGATCAGCCGCATGGCCGTCACGAACGATTTGAACGCGCCGTAGGTCGGTGCCCAGCCCATCGTTCCCTGCAGGGCACTGGTCTCGGGGAACTCTTGGACGGTCGACGGAATGTCCGACGCGCTCAACTCGTTCGTGTTGTACGGGACGGCGCGTGCACGCCCGGCGATGCCGGCCCACGCGCTGTCGTCACCGACGAACTGACTGTTCCCCACCGGCCCGGTCGCTGCATCGGAGAGCGGTTCGTAGGCGTCGTTTTCCGCGACGAACCCGAGCGAGCTGGCGTCGATCGACCAGAACACGTCCGCCTGCGTCGCACCGGCATCGACCTCTTCGACGATGGTTTGGGCCAGCGACGACGACGAGTTGGAGTTGGAGTGGACGGTGAAATCAGGATAGATGTTCTGGAGCATCTCCACGAAGTCGTAGTAGATGCCACCCTCGCCGCCACCGATATAGAGGGCGAGGTCTCCGGAGAGATCCGGAAGCTCCTCGATGGACGTCCCACCCGGTGCGGGACGCCCTTCGACCAGTGCACCCGAGCCCCGAAACTCCGACAGCGATGGGATCTCGACGTTTTGCCCGTTGTCGAACAGTCCCAAACAGCCCGCAAGCGAGGCGACGCCGAGTGCAGACCCAGCCTGCAACGCGCTCCTGCGAGACAGCACGCGTGTTCCGCTATCGTCCCTATCGTTGTTCATATTTGTTTTAGGCTAACCTAAATCCTTATAGTTGACGGTTCAATCGTCAGCAACGACGTGTGCGCTGTCGGCCTCGAGGCCGACTTCCGACCGGAGCGTCGACAGACACTCGAGCCACTCGAGCATGTATTCGCCGACGTAGTTGAAGAACGCACCGTTGTTGTACGACGACCAGTCACCGTCGGCGAGTTCGTGGCCCATCGCCTCGAAGACCTCGGCATAGGTGTCGGCGTCCGCGCCCGCCTCGTCAATTACCTGCCAGAGGTGTTCGTTCAGCTCGAGGCCCGGTACTTCGTTGTTGAGGTCGTCGAAGGTGCTGCGCGGGGCCTTGTTGTGCTCACACAGCGGCGCGCCGTTGTAGATGCGCTTGCCGAGCACGTCGCAGGCGCGCTTGAGGAAGACGCCCGACCAGATGTCGTCGAACCGGCCAACGTCCCACTCGTTGTCGTCCATCGGGAGCTGGTAGAACGCGGGGATCACTTCCCGGCGGAACGCAAGGTTCATCGAGCAGACGGTGAGGTAGTTGTCGCGTGCGGCGACGAAGTCGTCGCCGAAGTCCTCGGCTGTGGTCCGAGTCTGTGCTTGGCCCTCGAGATCGCCGTCCATGAGGATGCGAACGGCATCCAGATCGGGGACGTTGGTCCACAGGCCCTGCGAGGCGACGACCGAGCCGCCCTCGATCTCGGTCGTGTCGGTCTCGACGGTCTCGTCCATCGCCGAGTAGGGATAGCCACGCGGATAGAGGCCGTGCTCGTCGGCGTTCTGATAGAGAACGTTGACCCACTGCTCGTCGGAGGCGACTTCCTCGATCTCGCCCGCAAAGGCGAGGTTCTCCATGTGCGTGCCGAAGAAGTCCTCGTCGTCGTGGGGCAGGGTGTCGTCGTCGATGAAGAAGCCGTAGTCGAACTCGTCGTGGACCCACATGTAGAGCAGCCCGAAGCTCGTCTCGGCGTGACTCGCTGCCGGGACGACATGGCCGTACTCGGCGACGCCGTGATCTTCGTACCACTCCTCGCGCCGACTGCCGTCGAAGACCTCGCCGGAGACGCCTTCCTCGGCGAGCATCGCTTCCATCGCGTCGGTCTCACAGAAGTCCTCGGTGACGAGGACGACGTGGAGCCGCGAGAGGTCGAACCCGTGCTCGCGGGCGTTTTCGAAGTACGAGCGCATGCACTCGTATTCCCTGATCGTGGGGACGATAACACAGATGTCCTGACTCATTGCTCCACTATCTTTTAGGCTCGCCTAAAACACTACCGGTTTCTCGCGTCGCCTCCGGCCCCGCCGTCGCGTCCGATAGCGACAGGCCGAGCCAGGCACCCGCGCCCACACCGCCGAGCAGCGTCACGCCGTTTTTGAGCGCGTGATCGACGATCGCCGCGGCCAGGGCTACGCTCGCGCCAACCGGCGTCAGTCCGACCACGAGCGCCGTAAACGCCGCCTCGTAGAGCCCGACGCCACCCTGGGAGAGGGGCAACACCTTCGCGAGGTTGCCCACGCTGACCGCCAGCGTCCCGACCGAGAGCAGCGTCCCGAACGCGAGTTCGTTGCCAAGCGCCGCGAGCACGAGGATCGCCGTGAGCACGTCGAGCGACCACACCAGCAGGCTCCCGGCACCGATCGTGGCCAGCGCTCGCGGCTGGCGCGCGACGACCTGCACGTCACCTGCGAACTGGACGGCGGCCTCGAGAACGCCCTCGAGCCACGGCCACTCTCGTCCCTGTACCCGGAGCCACGCGCCGAGCCCGTGGTCAGCCCGTGCGGACGTAACGACGACGGCACCGACACCGACGGTCGCCGTACTCACGGCTGCTGCGGCCAGCAGAGCGGTCCGTGCACCGTCGGCCTCGGCGACGAGCTCGAGCGGGCCGGTCTCGCCGCCGATCGCGAGCCACGCCGCCGCGAGCACCGCGATCGCCGCGATCGTCGACAGGTCGAACAGCCGTTCGACAGTCAACGATGCGAATCCGGCAGCGTAGGGCACCGCTCGCTGACGGTTCATCACGTAGGCACGCACCGCATCACCTGCTCGGGCTGGTATCGCGAGGTTGGCCGTTTGGCTGACGAAAACGGCAGTCGTCGCAACGACGGTACCGCTGCGGTGATCCATCGCTGCGAGTACGTCGCTGTACCGTCGGCCCCGAAGCGGCCACGAGACGACGTAGACGGCGATCGCCGCGCCGAGCAGGCGTGGATCGGCGCTCGCGATCTCGGCAGCGACGGTCGAGACGTCGAGTTCACGAAGGGTGACGAGCAGACCGAGCACCACCAGTGCCGTCCCGGCGATCGTCAGTCGGCGACGGGTCAGGACGTTTGTGATCCCGCGACTGTCGGAGCCACTAGCGCCAGTCGATGCCGGTTCGTCGCCCTCGTCGGTCATGTACGAACCCTCGCGACCACAGATATTTAAGCCCACCTAAAACTCGACCACACCGGCATACTGACCGTTCTCGAGGAGACTTTCGCTAGCCGGAATCGGGAAACTGTCCTGCTCAGCGCAGTTCGTCGATGAGTTCGCGCGTCGACTGGCGTACCGCCTCGTCGCTCGAGTAACGTGGCTCCCAGCCCAGCGCCGCGAGTTTCTCGATCGAGAGGCGCATCTTCGGGACATCGCCGGTCCAGCCGCGCTCGCCGCCGGTGTACTCGTGTTCGGGATCGACACCCAACTCGTCGGCGACGATCGCGGCGATCCGGTCGACCGAAGTCGTCGTCCGCGTCCCGAGGTTGTAGGTGTTCATCGCATCGTCGGCGTTGTCGACGACATGGAGCATCGCATCCAGACAGTCCTCGATGTGCAGATAGGACTTCTCCTGACGACCGTTGCCCAGAATCGTCAGTCGCTCAGGATCGTCGAGCAACTTCTCGATGAAGTCGGGAATCACTGCCCCGCGCAGGCGCGGGCCGACCACGTTCGCAAAGCGGAAGTTCCAGACAGTCAGGTCGTGGCTGTGGGCCCGTGCCGAGAGCAGCCCCTCGTCGGCCAGTTTGCTCGCGCCGTAGGCGCTGATCGGCTCGAGTGGCGCGTAGTCCTCCGGCGTCGGCCGCGGCGCTTCACCGTAGACCGTCGAGGAGGAGGTGTAGGCGATCTCGGTCACGCCGGCGTCGGCCATCGCCTCGAGAATGTTCCGGGTCATCCGCGTGTTGTCGTCGAACTGGCCGTGTGGCCGATCGGTGTCGACGTGTTTCGACGCCGCGAGGTGGAAAACGAGGTCGATATCGGCGAGCTGGCCGTCCAGGGCGTCGGGATCAGTGAGGTCGGCCTCGAGAAAATCGGCCCCGTCGGGGATGCGATCGCGGTCGCCGTTCGAGAGGTCGTCGACGATGGTGACGTCCGCACCGTCGGCGAGCAGCCGCTCGGTCAGGTGCGACCCGATGAATCCGGCACCGCCTGTGACGAGTACGTGTTGGCTCGAGAGTGACATGATCGATGGTTTACCGACGCGATGTTAATCCTGTTGGGTTTCGCCTGAGTCGGCATCAGATTCGAACACGGGCGGAAATTCACCGTCTGTGGTGTGGTTCTGTCCAGATTCGCCCCGTCAGAGACAGCCTTTAACACACCACTGGTTGAAGTGAATAAGGGGCGTTCGACACAGAGAGAGCGGGCGTTAGCCAATGATGGGTCGCGACGGACGCCACCAGAGGGGACCGAACTATGGCGACCAGCAAAGCGGAGACCGAGATCGCTGAGGGCGTCCATCGATGCGGGACCTCCCACGTTAACTGGTACCTCATCGAGGAGGACGACGCACTCACCGTGGTCGACACGGGGTTTCCCACCCATTGGCAGCAGTTGTTCGACCGGCTCGCCGCGATGAACTATGGGCTCGCCGATATCGAGGCGTGTCTATTGACCCACGCTCATCCCGATCACATCGGGTTCGCTGAGCGGCTGCGCGAACAGGCTGACGTACCGGTGTTGCTTCACCCGGCGGAGAGACAGCGGGCTCGAGACGGCGGCGACCCACCGCTCGGCGGATTCGCAAAGAATCTCTGGCGGCCAGCGATCGTGCGATATTTCATCGAGATCGTCCGATCAGATGGCACCTCGATTCCGCCGGTAACGGCGGTTGAACCGATCGCTGACGGGAGCGAACTTGACGTGCCGGGACACCCGCGGGCGATTCACGTCCCCGGCCACACGGACGGCGAGCTGGCGTTCTATCTCCCTGACCGCGACGTGCTCTTCTGTGGGGACGCACTTGCCACGGTCGACTTCGAGACGTTGCAGGGCAACACCCCGCAACTCCTCCCACCGTGGCTAAACGTCGACCACGAGCAAGCGCGAGAGTCAATTACTCGCCTCGACTTCCTCGGCGAGGTCGTCCTGTTACCGGGCCACGGGGATCCGTGGACCGGTGACATGACCGAGGCCATCGAACTGGCTCAGAGACGGTAAAATATGGAGATAACTGAAACGGGTCACACCCAATCGCGCAGCCATCGTACGATCAGGTGTGGATTGACTTCCGAGCGGCCACCGTCGAACACCCCACACGAAAGCGCCCTTTCGGGCCGCGGAAATGCGCGCTCTAAAACTCCACTTCGCGGATGCTCCCTCGGTCACGGGGGAGGAGGTCAAGAGCCGCGCTCCGTAGTGTGGTTCCTCGCACGTATCAAAAACTGTCTCTGCAGATGCAAGAAGCGGCCAGTCTGATCGGTTCTTGGGTCAGGATTTCGGACCTGATGGAGCCAGCCACATGCTACGAGGTGGTTCAGTGGATAGCGCCACAGGGAGTGGAGAGCGTCAGTGAGATGTTGACCGGCAACCTTAGACGCCCGTCGAGTACCGCAGAATGCCAGCGAAGCCGCCGAAGGCGTTGTAGAGCTGTTCGCCCTTCTCGAAGTCGGTCGAAATGAACTTCGTCTCGGTGCCGCGCTGTTCAGCGATCTCGATGAGGTGGTCAA
Source organism: Natrinema sp. HArc-T2 (assembly GCF_041821085.1). Classification (NCBI taxonomy): domain Archaea; kingdom Methanobacteriati; phylum Methanobacteriota; class Halobacteria; order Halobacteriales; family Natrialbaceae; genus Natrinema; species Natrinema sp. HArc-T2. The sequence goes on from NZ_JBGUAZ010000006.1 coordinate 35,392, forward strand.
TGGCGTCCTCGCGGTCCTCGTCGGTCGCCTCGACCTCGGTGCCACACTCGCTACAGGTGTGTGCGGGCGTCGACTTGCGCCGATCGAGTACCTCGCGGTCGGTGTTGCCACACTCGGGACACTCGTAGGTGACGACGTCCTTCCGGAGGTCTTCGCTGATCAGGAGACGGTCGACCGCGCCCATCATCAGATTTCGGCGGGTCTGCTCGAAGCCGTAGGTCGCGAGTTCGCCGGCGTTGAGTTCCTTGAAGAACTCTTCCATCTCCTGTTTGTCCTTCATCACCTCGGCGTCGGCCAAGGCGTCCTCGGCGTTGTCGACCAGATCCTTCAGACCCGACTCGTCGGTGTAGGCGACGTCGAACTTCCCGATGACGTTATCCTGAATCTCGTGGTGGAGGTAATCGCCATCCAAGAACTCGTCTTTGGTCGGTGAGGGACCGCCAACGAGAATCCCGTCGAGTTCGTGGCGTTTGGGGACGAACAGGTCGTTTGCCATCCCCGCGACCTCCTGATAGAAGTTGTCGATGGCCTCGAGGCGCAGGCGGGCGAATCGCTGGGCGGACTGGCCACCTTTGCGCTGCTTGCCGGGGACGAGCGAGGAGGCTGACTTGACCGGTTCGATGCGTTTGCCTTTCAGCCAGCCGACGTTGGCCTCGCGGCGGTCGAGGACGATGAGGCCGTACAGGCCCTTGTCGGCGAGCATCTCCTCGAGCGGTTCGGTGAGGAATTCGGAGTCGCAGTGATAGCGGAACGACTCGACGGGCTGGGGTGGGCTCTCCAGGACTTTGGTGACCATGTCAGTGCGACCGCCGCCGGAGTCGACGGCCCCCGAAAACAGCACGATGCCGTTTTCCGGTGGATAGGTGTCGTAGTAGCGCAGCCGGTCTTTGATGCTGGTCAGCGCGTCTTGGACGGCTGTGCGGGTCTGTTTTGACTTGATGTTGGCCGCTTCGCTGTGTTCTTGCGTGACGTGCTGTACGACATCACTGATCTGTCTGTCCTCCGGAATGTAGATCGTCACGAGCTGCGTTCCGGAGCCGTCGAAGTCTTTGAGATCTTCGAGAACCTTCCGGAACTCGTATTTCTTCCGGTCGGATTGCTCCTGCTCGCCCTCCTGGCTCATTACCCGTATAAAACAGTGCTGTGGGTAAGAATCCTTTGACACACCTGCCGACTGGCACCGAGTGCCGGTCACTGTCACCGTCGTATACATGTCGGCTGTGTAGTGAGACGGCGGAAGTGTGGTCACGATTTAAGGTGGTGCCGTTCTAGGAACCGAACAGTATCCGACTATGTCTCAGGAGACGGTATATGCCATCGCGAGCGGAAAGGGCGGTGTCGGGAAGACGACGACGACGGTGAACCTCGGGACGGCCCTCGCGGAGGCCGGCGAGCGCGTCGCCATCGTCGACACCGATCTCGGCATGGCGAACCTCGCCGGGTTCGTTAGCCTCTCCCCCGACTCGACCACCCTACACGACGTGTTAGCCGGAGTTGCATCGACCGACGACGCTACCTACCAACTGGCGGACAATATCGTCGCCATTCCGAGTGGCACGAACCTCGACGATTACGCCGAAACGTCCCCCGAACGACTGCGTGACGTGGTCGCTGACCTCCGATCCCAGTTCGACTATGTCTTCCTCGATGTCGGCGCGGGCATCAGTCACGAAACCGTCTTGCCACTGGGTCTGGCTGACGCCGTCGTCCTCGTCTCGACGCCCGAACCCGCGGCGATCCACGACACGAAAAAGACGATCGAGTTGACGGAGCGATCGGGTGGCGACGTTGCCGGACTGGTTCTAACCCGCACCCGACCGGACAGCGATATTTCCCACGACGACCTCGCCGACCGCCTCGAGGTCTCCCTCCTCGGGGCGATCCCCGAAGACCCCGCAGCCCGCGAGAGCGTCTATGCCGGGACGCCGCTGGTCGTCTACGAACCCGACGGCCCCGCTTCGGTCGCTTACCGACAGCTTGCAGCGGAGCTAACTGGCGTCGAGGGTGCGGCCCCGGACACAAGCGGAGAGACAGCCGACGACTCGTCCACGACACAGACACAGGCCGTCGCCACCTCGAGCGACACCGAGTCGACCGACAGCGACGACGGACGGGAGGCAGCACACGACGACGTCTCGAGTGCGATCACGGAAGCCGAGTCCGACCACTGAGACGGGCGGCGGTACCGATGTCCTGGCCAGCCTATAGCGGATCGCGGGGCCGCCGGCACCCACTGACAGATCCGTATACTTCCGACTCCGTTTCGAGCCCCGCCTTCGAACGGGTGGGGAGAGCGGACGGTAAGTGATCCGTTCGCTCGGTGAGGCGTCGTTCGGTGCAACCGTTGCTGTCGAAAGCAGTGATTACCACCCGTTCGTGACGGTCAGTTTGCGGATACAGTTATCCCGGCAGTTGGGTCGACTCGAGGCCGAAGACGCCCGTTTGTCACCCATTTACAGCACAGTTTTACTGTTCGTACTCGGCTGCAACTCTCGGTTGTGACGACAGAAACGGTAACGAACTGATTACTAATCATGATTGTTCTCGATGGGAAGTCCATGGAGCGACGAAAGATCCTCCTCGGCAGTGGCGCAGCGCTCGCAACCGTACTTGCGGGGTGTTCCAGTAACGAGACTGACTCGAGCGGTAACGGCAACGGGTCGTCTGATGGTAACGGCAACGGCAACGGTGACGATACTGGCTCCGATGACAAAGCCGACATCCCGGGCCTCGACCGCGATAAGCTGAAACTCGAGAGCGACAAGATCACGATCGAAGATGTCAACAAAGACGACGACAAGATCGACGTCGTCGCGACGACGACCACGACCGATCCCGAGACGTTGGCCACGGAGCTCGAGTCACTCGGTAACGCCCTCTCGGCGGCGATCACCGACCCGGAGGCGTTCAAAGCGGAAATCAACAGCGTCACCTGGGTGCTCGAGAAGGACGGCACGATGGTGATGCAGTTCTACGTCGACGTCCAGTGGGCGATCGCGTACATCAACGGCGAGATGAGCGAGAACGAGTTCGTTCAGACCGTTCTCGATACCGCCGACGAAACGCCGTAACGACGGGTTTAGCGGCGCTGACACGTTGTTCTTTCGAACGCAGTGACGATCTGCCGTGGATCGCCCGCGGGTACGAAACCGAGAACCGATAGCGGTCGCGATCGCAGACTCGTTACATCGACCGCGGTGCGGCCACGCCCAGAATCGACAGGGCGTTCGCGACCACGTGTTTCGAGGCCGCAACCAGCGCCAGCCGCGCCTCACGGACGTCGGGATCGACATCGTCAGCCAGCACCGGACACTCCCGGTAGAAGCCGTTGAACCGGTCGGCGAATTCGCGCGTGTAGGTTGCGATCCCGTGGGGCTCTAAGTCGTCAGCGGCCTCGTCGACGACCGCCGGGAAGCGTGCGATCGTCTCGAGGAGGTCGCGTTCGGCCTCGGTCGCGAGCAGGTCGGCGTCGACGGCGGTCTCGACGTCGTCCATGCCCGTTTCGGGGTCGATTCCGGCTTCCTCCAAGATGCCACAGCAGCGTGCGTGGACGTACTGGACGTACGGCGCGGACTGGGCCTCGAAGTCGAGCGCGCGGTCCCACTCGAAGGTGATCGCCTTCGTCGGCTGCTTGGAGACGATGTCGTAGCGGACCGCACCGATCCCGACCTGATGGGCGATGCGCTCGATGTCGTCCTCGTCGAGATCGTCGTCACGGATGCGGTCGTCGAGTCGGTCCTCGACCTCCTGTCTGGCGCGGTCGATCGCCTCATCGAGCAGGTCGTCGAGATCGACGCCGGTCCCGCGACGGGTGCTCATCTTCCCTTCGGGGAGGTTGACGTAGGAGTACAGCACCTGCTGGAGGTCGTCAGTGTCGTTGTCCAGCAACTCGAGCGTCGTCCGGATCTGTTTGGCCTGCAGTTTGTGGTCCTCGCCGAGCACCGTCACGGCGCTGTCGTAGTTGTCGAACTTCCACTCGTGGTGGGCCAGGTCGCGGGTCGCGTACAACGAGGTGCCGTCCGAGCGCAGGAAGACGAGGTTCTTGTCGATCCCGTGGTCCTCGAGTTCCAGCTGCCAGGCGTCTTCCTCGTAGACCGCCTCGTCGAGTTCTTTCAGGCGGGCGACGAGGTCGTTGGTGTCGCCGTTGCGCATGAACCGCGTTTCCTTGACGAACTCGTCGAATTCCGCGGGCAGGCGCGCGAGACACTCCGTCATGCCGCCGAGTACCTGATCGACGACCTCGCTGACGCGCTCGTAGGCCTCGTCGTCGCCGGCCTCGAGGCCCTGCATGATCGACTCGATCTCGGCTTCAGCCTGCTCGACCTCGCTTTCGGACGCGTTCTCGAGGTAGGCGTTGCCCTTGCGGTAGTACCGGACGAGATCGTACTCGATACGGTCGCGCTCGGGCTCTTCCTCGAGCTCCTCCTCGTCGAAGGTCTCGTAGGCCCAGGTGAAGACGGCCATCTGTCGACCGGCGTCGTTGACGTAGTAGTGGCGATCGACGTCGTAGCCGGCGAAATCAAGGAGATTCGAGACGGCGTCGCCGATGATCGGGTTCCGTGCGCGACCGACGTGGACCGGGCCGGTCGGGTTCGCGCTCGTGTGCTCGACGACGACTGACTCCTCGCGGTCCGGCAGGGTGCCGTAGTCGTCGTCGGTCGCGTCGGCGAGGGTGTCGGCGAGATATGCGTCGCTCGGCAGGAAGTTGAGATACGGCCCCTGCGTCTGGATCTCGGACACGTAGGTCAGGTCGTCAGCGTCGATCTCGTCGGCGATCTGGCCGGCGACCTGTGGCGGCGCTGCGCCGGCCTCGCCGGCCAGCCGGAACGCCACGCTCGAGGCGAGGACGCTCGCAACGTCGTCCGGCGGTTCTTCGAGACCTAGGTCGTCCGTCGGGAAGTCGAGTGCGGCAAGCGCCCCCTCGAGGGCGTCCTCGACTTCCGCGCGTAGGGAGAGGAACATACCCGCCCGTATTCAGGGCTCGAGTAAAGGAATGTCGGGTTTCGTCTCGAGGACGAGAGTCGGGATAGTTCCGGAGACAGGTCGGATGATTCTGCCATTTATTTTCGTGACCTCTAGCGGATTCGACCGTCATAGATGCTGGCGGTGGTTGCCGTAACGCCAACTGTGAACAGTGGTGCGGTATATCATACCATGTATGGCGGGACCACATGATCGATCCGAGCCTGACGCTGGACGAGTGTTCGAGCGGGTCGACGAACACGTCGAGCAGCGAGATGACTGGGCGCGCCGCCGCCGGAAAGACATCTCAACCGACAAGCAGCTCCTCGTCATCGCGTGTATGGACGAACGGATTCCCGTCGAAGACGCACTCGACATTTCCTTGGGTGACGCCCACATCTTTCGAAACGCCGGCGGCAAGGTGACCGACGACGTCATCCGGAGCGCCGCGTTGAGTACGAACTTCTTCGACACGACGGAAATTATCGTCGTCAATCACACGGATTGCGGGATGATGAGCGCACCGGATGCGGCCATCGTCGACGGGCTCGAGGCCGTCGCTGGCGGGAGCCTCGACGATGTCGATCTCAATCCTGCACTCCCCAGTTTAGCGATCGGCGACGCCTCGATCGCCGAATGGGTCTCTATGACCGACGATATCGACGAGGCGTGTCAGGCCCAAATCGACTATCTCGAGGCCCACCCGCTCGTTCCCGACGAGGTCACCGTCCACGGCTATGTCTACGAAGTCGAAAGCGACGCCCTCCGCCGCCCTGGCGAACGGGTCTCCGAGGAGATCAATACGCGGCGTTCAGAGTAAGATTGTCTCCCCGTCGATTTCTGTCCTCGCCTGTCTCCGAACCTAGCCGAACGAAGAACCGTCGCCGATGTCACTCGAGCAACGCCGCAGCCTCCCGAAACCGCTCGTAATGGACCGGTCGAAAGGTCTCGCCGGAGGCGTCGAACGCCGCTGGCGTCCAGAACCGGGCGTCCGTCGCGTCGCTGCCAGCGATCGGCTCGCCGTCGGCGTCGACCCGGTCGGCCACGTAATGGACTGTCACCACGTGTTTGCCCGTCCGCGGCGGCATCGCTGACGCGGCCAAGATCTCGAGATCGCCGGGATCGACGGCGACACCGGTCTCCTCCTCGAGTTCGCGGGCAGCTGCTTCGGGCGGTTCTTCGCCGGTCTCGATGTGACCGCCCGGGATCGTCCACTCGCCGACGCCTGGTGGAATCCCGCGTTCGACACAGAGCACCGCCGGGTCGGACCGGGCGCGGTCGACGACCGCGACGCCGGCACACGGCACGGGATTGTGCCAGACGATCGCCTCACAATGCGGGCAGCGCATGCGCTCGCGGTCGTCGGCTACTGTCGACTCGAGGCGGCTTCCGCAGTCGGGACAGAACGTCGGCGGTCGGCTGACCATCTATGAACCCGTCAGCACTGACGGATCATAGGGTTTTCAATCCGCTGCCGGTCAGCGGGACGACGATGTCGTCGGCGTCGTCGATGACGCCACGCTCGCGGTAGCGCTCGAGGGCAGCCGGCGCGACCGCACAGGTCGGCTCGACGTAGAATCCGTTGCGATGGAGGCGATCCAGCGTGGACTCGATCGGATCGTCGCCGAGGGCGATCGCGTCGCCGTCGGTCGCCTCGATCGCCTCGAGGATTTGGGTGCCACGTGCGGGTTCGGTGATCTGGATGCCGTCCGCGATGGTCGCCCGGTCGCCGTCGTCATCGGTCGTCTCGCCGCCGAGGGCGGCGACGATCGGGGCGTAGCCGGCGGCCTGTGCGCCAAGTAGGCGGGGCATCCCGTCGACGATGCCGGCCTCGTTGAGCAGCGAAAAGCCCCGGTAGGCGCCCAGAAAGAGCGTCCCGTGGCCGATCGGAAGGACGACGGCGTCGGGGACGGTCCAGCCCTGTTGGGCGGCCACCTCGAACGCGAAGGTCATTGTCCCGGCGTAGAACGCGGGGTTCCAGGCGTGGCTGGCGTACCAGCCCTCGCCGGTCTGGTGTGGGGCGTCGCGCTCGTCGGTCGTGGTCTCGGTGTCGCTCGCATCACCTTCGACAGCCTCGAGACAGGCCGCCGTGACGTCTTCGCGGGTCCCCTCGATGCGAACTGGACGGGCGTCGGCCCGCTGGATCGCCATCAGCTTGGACTGTTTGACGTCCGCCGGGACGTAGATATCCGCCGCGAGCCCGGCACGGGCCGCGTAGGTCGCGATCGACGCGCCGGCGTTGCCCGACGAATCTTCAATGACCTTCTCGACGCCGAGTTCGACTGCTCGCGAGAGCGTCGTCGTCGCGCCGCGATCTTTGAACGAACCCGTCGGGAACACGTACTCGAGTTTGAACTGCGCGTCCCACTCGGGGGCATCGACCAGCGGCGTAAACCCCTCGTAGAAGGTGACGTGCTGTTCGATCGGGAGGAATTCGAAGAACGTCCACAGCCCTTGGCTGGTGTCGAGGTTGTGCAACGGCAGCGGGTCGCCTTGCGGATGGGGTCGTTCAGTAAACTCGAGGGCGTGGCCACAGCCACAGCGCCATGGCTCGTCCGGCCCGGCCGCGTAGACGGCCCCGCAGTCGGGACAGGTGAGGTCAGAGGCCATCTCAGTACTGGCCGATGTCGGTGCCGACCGAGCAGACGTACTCGCCGGTCGCGACCTGCGGGAGGCGTCGTGCACGCCAGAAGATTCCGCCGCTGTCGGCTGTCACCTCGGCTTTCGGTTCGCCGAAGGGAGTCGTCACCGTAAAGATCGTCTCGCCGGGGCGCACCCGGTCGCCGAGTTCCTTTTCCAGCGTGACTAGCCCGCCTGCGGGCGCGCCGTACTGTTCGAAGCCACTGGCACGGGTCTGGGTCTCGAGGGGCTGGTTACCCTCGAGGAAGCCGTAGTGCCGGAGGACGTTGAAGACGCCCTCGACGCCCTTCTGAATGCTCTCCTCGTCCCAGCCGACGGCCCCACCGAGTTCGGGGTCGACGGTCGGGATACCCTCATCTGGGCCTGTCCGGGCGAGCTGGCCATCCGGTCCCTTCTGATCCAAGACGTAGCCACAGCCGAAGGCCTTCGCCAGCTCGAGACACTGGTCGTGGAGGCGGTGGCGTTTCCCACAGCGGACGCGAACCTCGTCTAACATCTGGCTGGTCGACCCCTGATGGAGGTCGAGGATCAGATCTGCCCGGGTTGCGGCGTCGAAAGTTGCGGCGGCGATCCGCTCGCTCGAGGTGCCGGTTTCGTTGCCCGGGTAAGCGCGGTTCATCTTCGTATCGTCGATCGGGTTGCGGTGTTCGGCGACCTGAAACGCGTGGTAGTTGACGATCCCAACGATCAGGATCGTCCCCGAAAGCTCGGCGGGATCCAGTCGCGGGACGACGCGCTGGATGACGCCGACGCCGTTGAGTTCGTCACCGTCGCTGGCCGCCTGCATGTAGAGCGTCTTCCCCGAGGAGGCTCCGTTTACCACTGCGACGGGTAGTCCAACCGAACTCCCGTCCCGGGTTTCGCCGACCTCGAGACGGCCCGTGTCTATCTCGCCGGGCCCCGCGCTCGCCGTTCCGAGCGTCGTCGTCATATGTCCCAGACGTTGAACCCGTTGGCCTTTATACTATCTGTTGTTCTCGCGGCGTTCACAACCGGCAAATCGAAATACGGGGCCGTCGTCGGCAGAGTCGGGACCGCATCCCCAACGCGGAATCTTATCCACTCAAAACGGCCCGAAGCGCGAATCCGAGGTTCTCTTTCCGTTCTGCGACCCGCCGATAGAAGTACGACAGCCAGCGGTCGCCGTAGGGAACGTACTGCCAGACCTCGTACTCGTCGGTCAGGTCGTACTGGGCGTCTTCGCGCACGCCCATGAGCATCTGGATCTCGAAGTCGGTGCCGTATCGCTCGTGGAGGGCCATGGCGTGTTCGATCATCGCCGGATCGTGACTGCCAACCGCGATGCCGCCGTCGTAGTGTTCGAACGCATCCTCGAGCAGGGTTCGATACTCCTGATCGACCCGCGCCCCGTCCGTGTAGGCGACGTCTGCCGGCGGCTCGTAGGCCCCCTTGACGAAGCGGACCTTGCCGGGTACGTCCGCGAGCCGTCTGACGTCCGCTCGCGTCCGGCGGAGGTTCGCCTGTACGCAGACGCCGACGCCACCGCCGTGCTCGCGGGCGACGGTTTCGAAGGCGTCCAAGGTCGCGTCGGTCGTCGTGTGATCCTCCATGTCGATCCAGACGAAGACGTCGCGCTCGGCCGCTGCGTCGACGATATCTGTCAGCTCTGATCGAAAAACGTCCTCGCCGAGGTCCAGTCCCAGCTGCGAGGGTTTGACGGAGATGCAGGCCTCGAGTCCCGAGCCAGCGATGTCTTCGACGAGCCGTCGGTATTCGGCGGCGTCAGCGGCGACGGCGTTGCGATCGTCGTAGTGCTCGCCCAGCAAGTTGATGATTGCCTTCACGTCGTTGTCGTTCAGACGGCGGACGTGCTCGAGCGCTTCCGCAGGAGACTCACCCGCAACGAACCGGTCGGCGATCGGCGGGAGCATATCGAACGTAGGGGGTGCGACGCGTAAGGCAGTTCCTCCGTTTCTCGCACAGCTACTCGCGTCTGCATCGAGAGACAGAAAGAAGGAAAACGGGGATTACTCGTCTTTTTCGAGCCCCAGCAGGCGTTCGCGAAGCGTCCGCGTGCGGGCGCGTTCGGCGAGCAACACCGAACACTCGACGTCGTTGAGGACATCGAGCACCAGCGAGCCGCGGACGAGCCGCGAGAGCAGCCCCGTCTCGGTCGCGCCAATCACCAGCAGCGTCGCGTCCGTGGCTGCATCTTCGATAGCGGTCTCGACATCGCGATCGTCGATGAGCAACTCGGCGTCGGCCAAGCCGTTCTCGATGGCCCACTCCTCGAGGAACCGCTCGCCCTCTTCTGGGGACTCGTCCTCGCTGACGGCGTGCAACAGCGTCACGCGGGAGTCGAACTCCTCGCGGAGCAAGCGGACGACGTCCGCGCCGAGGACCGAATCCGGGCCGCCGGCGGTCGGCAGCAGGATGTGTTCGGGGTCGAACCCGCGATCTTTGAGCACCAGGAAGTCACAGGGCAGATCGTGGGTCAGTTCGTCGATCCGCGACTCGGCGCGCCCGTGGGTGGTCGGCCCCCAGCCCATGACGACCTGATCGGCCTCGAAGGTGCGCGCGGCGTCGAAGATCTCCTCGAACGAGCGGTGTGAGAGCACCGTGTGGGTCTCGACGGCGGCGCCGAACGTCTCGGCGTCTTCCCGTGCCTGCTCGAGTAACTTCTGGGACTCGGCGTCGATTCGCTCGGTTTGTTCGGCTCCTCGCTCGAGCGGCGTCTGGTCGGGCACCTGCACGATGTGGACCGCGTGAACCGTCCCGTCGCGCTGTTTCGCGATGGCACCGGCGAGGGTGATGAGTTCGGTCTCGGTGCGGGGGTTTGCAAGCGGGACCATCACGCGGAAGTCGCCGCCGTCCGTGCCCGTGGCGGCTCTGGCGGCATCGGGTCGAACCGAGTCGGCGGCGGTGACTGCGGCGTCGGGCATCTCCTCGGAGCGCTCGAGGATCCAGTTGACGAACACGCCGGCGCTTTCGACGCGCTGGCGAGCATAGAGCAGATACCAGATACCCGCGAAGACGACGAGCGCCGCCGAGAGCAGGATAACGAACGGCTCGATGTACGCGATCAGCGCGAACGACGACACCGTCCCGATGATCGGGACGAACGGATACAGCGGCACCTCGAAGTCGGGATCGTACTCGGCGGGTTCGGCCTCGCGCATGACGATGAGCGCGATGTTCAACAGCCCGTAGACGATCAGGTGCAACACCGAGCCAGCCGTCGACAGCAACTTGAGGTTGCCAAACAACAAAAAGCCGATTATGAGCGCGCCAGTGATCAGGATCGACTTAAACGGCGTGCCAAAACGCTCGTGGATATCGTTGACCGACGGCGAGAGGATCTTCTCGCGGCCCATCGCGAAGTTGATCCGCGATGACGAGAGGATCGACGCGTTCGCACTCGAGGCCGTCGCCAAGAGTCCGCCAAGTAACAACAGTCCCCAGCCGAGCCTGCCGAGCCCGATGCCGAAGACGCTGTACTGACCGAACAGTAACTCGGCGGCGTCGACGACGGCGGTTTCGTTGTTCGCCACCAGTTCGTTCGGCACTGCCGCCAGCAAGACGACGAGGAACAGCGCGTAGACGACCGTGACGATGACGACCGAGCCGATGACGGCAAGCGGGAGGTTCCGGCCAGGGTCTTTGATCTCCTCGGCGACGGACGTAATCTGGACGAAGCCGAGATAGGAGACGAAGACGATGGCCGTCACCGGAAGCACCTCACTGGTCGTTCCCTCGGGCGCGATCGGTCGCAGCGACTCGAGGTCGGCGTTGAACAGGCCGATGATGGTGAACAGGCCGAGGATACCGAGCAGCGTCAATACGATGGCGATCTGGAGGCCGCCGGTCTCCTTGGCACCGACGTAGTTGATGGCGATAAACAGCGCCGCGCCGATCAGGCCGATAGTTTGCGCCGCCGAGACCGTGACGGGACCGAGCGCGAGTGCCGGCGCGCCCACAAGCTGGTTGACGTACTCGCCGAAGCCATACATGTAGAACGCGGAGGCAAACGCCAATCCGAGCCAGTTGGCCCAGCCGCTGATCGAGCCGAACAGGGGACCGAGCGCGCGATTGACGTAGAAGTAGGCACCGCCGGATTTGGGCATCGCCGTCCCCAATTCCGAGGCCGACAGGGCGGTAAACAGCGCGGTCACGCCGCCGATCACGAAGGTCGCGGCAGCGAGCGGCCCCGCTCGCGCCACGGCCGTCCCCGGGAGCACGAAGATCCCCGCGCCGATCATCGTCCCGATCCCGATCGTGATCGCCGAGAGGAGCCCGAGGTCCTTCGCGAGTTCCTCGTCAGTGCTCATGTGGCGCCACCCCGTCGACACACCCGCTCAGTCGGCGACCGTGACAGACGGGTCGCGTTCGCTTCCGGTCGGATCGGTGGACCGCGTACCCGGTGTCGAGCGTTCATTGTGTCGGGGTTGTAGCGGAACCGATGATAAATCCCGTGATTATATTGTCGAATCCGTATAATCGTGAGGGTATATTGACGTTCCGCAAAAATGATCATATATATGAATAGTGGTTCGACGGAGATCGGAACACTGTATGACACCGGGTTCGAGACCTCGAGACATGGAGCATCGGCTCGACGAGATCGATCGGCGGATCATCAATGCGCTGATGGACGACGCACGGAACATCTCAGCACCGACGATCGCCGAGGAAACGAACGTGTCGCCGGGAACGATTCGGAACCGAATTTCACGACTGGAAGACCACGGTGTGCTCACCGGCTACCACGCAACCGTCGACTTCGAGCGAGCGGACGGGCGGCTGACGAACCTGTTTATGTGTAACGCGCCGGTCTCCGAGCGGGAACTGATCGCTCGCCGGACGCGGGCCATCTCCGGTGTGATCAACGTCCGCGAACTGATGACCGGTCGCCGAAACCTCCACGTGTTGGCAGTCGGCGAGGACACAGCCGATCTCCGGCGGATCGCCCGCTCGCTGTCGGATCTCGGCGTCGAGATCGAAGACGAGGTTCTCGTCCAGAACGAGATCTGGCAGCCGTACGCGCCGTACGGTCCCGCCGAGAACGCCCGGTGTGAGTCGATCACCGACTTCGTCAGCCTCTCGGGTGACGCGGAAGTCGCCGAGGTAACCGTCGATCCCGGCGCGCCGATCGCAGCGACGACCCTGAAACGCGCCGTTGGGCGGAACGTTCTCGACGACGACGCGCTCGTGATCGCGATCGAGCGCGACGACACCGTCCTGACGCCACACGGCGATACCGAAATCCGAGCCGACGATATCGTCACGGTCTTCTCGCGTGACGGCATCGACGACGCGACGCTCGAGGCGTTCCGTGACGGTGCCGACAGCGCATAGAGCAACCACTGACCCTCACTACAGACCCGATCGCCCGACAGGTGTGCGGGTCGGAGCGAGCACCGCAAGCGAGAACCGCGGGCTGTGCGATCGGTGTGTCACTCGGTTCAGTCGGAGCCGAGACCTCGCTAACTCGAGTCTCACTCGAATGCTCCTTCCGTCGCCGACGTAATGGACGGTACAGTTCCGTCTACGCTCGGTCGCACTGTCGCTGGGAGCTGGTGGGGAGCCGATACGAGTAGCCAGTAACTGTGTATACTCTCCATAGATACTGTGGACAAGTTATTTATGATTGTTCCACCTTCCCACACCTATGACGGCAGGACCACCGATCGACGAACTCCACTTCGCGGATGCACCGTCCGTCGACTCCGTTCCGGGTCCCAAAACGCAGGCGCTACTCGAGAAACAACGCGAGATCGACAGTAACGCGGTCGCCTATCCGGAGGACATCCCGATCGCCTTCGAGGACGGCAAAGGCGCGACGGTCCGGGACGCCGACGGCAACACCTACATCGACCTCTTTGCGGGGATCGGCGTGTTGAACGTCGGCCACTCGAACCCCTACGTGCTCGAGGCCGTCCACGAGCAGGCCGACAAGTTCGTTCACACGGTCGATTTCCCGACCGAGGCCCGGCTCGAACTGATCGAGAAGCTAGACGATATCGCGCCCGAGGGTCTACGGGGCCAGAACAAGGTCGTCTTCGGGGGCCCGACCGGCAGCGACGCCATCGAGGCCTCGATCAAACTCGCCAAGTACAACACCGGCGGCGACGGCCTCATCGCCTTCCGCGGGGCCTACCACGGCGCGACGAGCGGCGCGATGAGCGTCACGTCGAACAAGAAGTTCAAGGGCCACTACACGCCCTTGCTCTCCGACGTCGTCCACGCGCCGTACCCCGATCCGTTCCGGCAGGACAAGCCCCCTGAGGCGGCGGTCGACCACGCGCTCGAGGAGGTCCAGGCCATCGTCGAGGACCCCTACGGCGGGCTGGCCAACCCTGCGGGGATCATCGTCGAGCCGATCCAGGGCGAGGGCGGCATCGTCACCCCTCCGGAGGGGTTCCTGCAGGGGCTGCGCGACATCGCCGACGACAACGACGTCGTGCTCGTCTTCGACGAGATCCAGAGCGGCTTCGGTCGCACCGGGCAGTGGTGGGCCAGCGACTGGGAGGGCGTCGCACCGGACGCGATGACCTCCGCGAAGGCTCTCGGTGGTGTGGGCTTTCCGCTCTCGGCGACGATGTACCACGAGGACCTGGACACGTGGGGCTCGGGCGACCACGCCGGCACTTACCGCGGCCACGTCGTCGGCATGCGCGCCGGCACCCGCGCGATCGAGTATATCCAGGAGCACGACTTACTCGCCCACGCCCGCGACCTCGGCGAGTACATCCGGGAACGGCTCCGCGACGCCGCCGACGGGAACGACCGCCTGGCCGACGTCCGCGGCAAGGGGCTGTTCATCGGTGCCGAATTCGTCGACAGTGACGGGACCCCCGACGGCGACCTCGTCGACGCCATCCAGCAGTATTGCTTCGAGCGCGGCGTCCTCGTCTGGACCGCCGGTCGCCACGGCAACGTGCTCCGACTCCTGCCGCCGCTGGTGCTCACCCACGATCTGGCCGAGACCGCACTCGACATCGTCGTCGAAGCGATCGAGAACGTGACTACCGAGGCGAAACAGGCAGCCTGAGATCCACACGTCATGTCCGGCATCGCTCCCATCGAAACCGACGACGCACCGAGCCACGACAACCCCTACTCACAGGGCGTCCGCGCCGGTGACACGCTGTACGTCTCCGGCTACGGCCCCGTCGATCCCGAAACGGGCGAGGTCGTCGACGGCGACATTCAAGACCAAACTGAGCAGGTCCTCGAGAACATCGCCGCGGTCGTCGACGACGCCGGCGGCGACGGGCTCGCCGACGTCGTCAAAGTGACCGTCTATCTGACCGATCTCGCGGACTACGACCGCGTCAACGACGCCTACGGCGCGCGATTCGGCGCCGACCCGCCGGCACGCGTCTGCGTCGAGGTCTCGAGACTGCCGGCGGACGTTCGCGTCGAGATGGATGCGACCGCGTACCTGGGCTAATCGCGGTCGACGGACGCCTCGAGTCCCTTCTCGCAGCTCCCTCGTCGCCGCCGAGCCAGTCGCCCAAATCGAAACGGAATCCGGACTCGACGGTGACGTTGTCCACCGAACGTCGGAAACAGTATACGATCATTGGCCACGATTAAGTAGCTCCCCGACCTTGTTCCGAGAAACCATGTCATACGAGGTTCGAAACAGGCTCCAGCAACTCCGGCGGGACTTCCATCGGCTTCCCGAACCGGGCTGGCGCGAGTTCCGAACGACCGCTCGAGTGGTCGAGGAACTCGAGCGGCTCGGCGTCGACGAGATCGCCGTCGGTCGCGAGGCGCTGGCGACTGACGAGCGCATGGCCGTCCCCGCCGAAGCCGAACTCGAGCCGTGGCTCGAACGCGCTCGCGAAGCAGGGGTTCGATCGGACATCTTGGAGCGGACCGCCGACGGTCACACGGGCGTGATCGGCGTGCTCGAGTGCGGCGACGGGCCGTGTATCGGACTGCGCGTCGACTTGGATGCGATCTCGATGCGGGAATCCAACGAGGACGACCACCGACCGGCCGCCGAGGGCTTTCGCTCCGAACACGACGGCTACATGCACGCCTGCGGCCACGATGCCCACCTCGCGATGGCGCTGGGGACGCTCGAGGCAGTCAAGAAAAGCGACTTTTCGGGCACGCTGAAGGTGTTCTTCCAGCCCGCCGAGGAGATCTCCGGCGGCGGGAAGGCGATGGCCGAAAGTGGCTATCTCGACGATGTCGACTATCTCCTCGCGTTACACATCGGCCTCGACCACCCGACCGGCGAGATCGTCGCGGGGATCGAAAAACCGCTGGCTATGGCCCATCTGACCGCGACGTTCGAAGGCGCAAGCGCCCACGCCGGGAAAGCGCCGAACGAGGGCGCAAACGCCATGCAAGCGGCGGCGACCGCGATCCAGAACGCCTACGCGATTCCTCGCCACAGCGACGGGATGACCCGGGTCAACGTCGGCTGTATCGAGGGCGGCACTGCGAGCAACGTCATCGCCGAGGAAGTCACCATCGAGGCCGAGGTCCGCGGCGAGACGACCGCGCTGATGGAGTATATGCGCACGGAACTCGAGCGGGTCCTCTATGCCGCCGCCGAGATGCACGACTGTGACGTCACGCCGCGGGTGATCAGCGAATCGCCACGCGTCGACAGCCATCCCGCACTTCGCGACCTCGTCGGCAACGTCGCGTGGGAGGTCGACGGCGTCGAGCGCGTAATCCCGACCGAGGAGTTCGGCGTCAGCGAAGACGTGACCTACCTCATGCAGCGCGTCCAGGACAACGGTGGTCTCACCTCGTACGTTCTCATCGGCACCGACCACCCGACGAGTCACCACACGCCGACGTTCGACATCGACGAATCGAGCCTCGAGACCGGGGTCGCGCTGCTGTCGGAGACGGCCCTCGAACTCTCCCGGCGGCGACCGTAGCGCGTGCGACCGGGGTACACGCGATTCGAGTTGTCAGCCACGTTCGGTGGATGGGAAACGTTAATCCGCGCGGTCTCTGTGTATCCCCTATGAGCCAGGACGACGTGCCGGAGTCGCTGCAGGCGGCAGCGGACTCGGACCGCCCGCGCGGAATCTTGACCCCCTCCGACCGCGATTTCCTGCTCGGCCGGAAAACCGATTACACCGACCACTCGAAAAAACAGAAGCGAAATCGGATCCGTCGCCGGGTCCGCAACGCGATTCTCGATTTCAGCATCCTCTTCGAGTACTTGGAAGAACGCGATCGGGAGACGGTCTTCGACCCTGACGACGAGGACCGAGACGCCTACACTCAGGGGATCACCGACATGCTCGCGTTCCTGCATCTCGGGACGATGGGCTATCACACCCCGTTCAAAGACATGCTCTCGGAGGGCGTCGGCAAGGCCGAACAGCGCCTGGCCGGCTCGAACTACCGGATGGTCAACGTCGAGTTCAACGTCGAACCGGTCGGCCAGATCGACGTCGACGCGGTCGTCGACAAACTCGAGCACGAGGAGTTCGCCCAGCTCACCGACGAGGAACTGCGCGCGTTCGTGCGCCTGCTGACGATGTCCGACGCCTTCTCACCGGCAGACACCCGCGAGGAGATCAAAGACAGCGTCGACGAGTTCGCCGAGCGTGTAGCCGAAAGCGCCGCGGCTCGCGAGCGATCGCTCGAGGAACTGACAAACTGACACGCCTGCCGCCACCGAAATTCGGCGTCGCGTGCTCGAATCCAGTTCGGCCCAACATGACTCCGTGCGGAGCTTCTCCTGAGACCGGTCTCGAGGCGCACCGTCGCGATTACCGTCGCGCTGACCGCCGCTCGAGGATGGCGGCAACGCCGCCTGCCCGACAGTCGACTGGCGAGACGACCCGCCGTGACGAACTCGTCTCGATGTGCGGTGCGTAGTCCGGTGGCACGCGGTGAATCGGCTACGGTGCTTCGAAAACGGCGGTCGGCTGGGCACGTACTGTGCGCTCGTCCTCGCGTGCAACTTCTCAATAAACGCAATCTGTAGATGTATTCGCGGTATGAGAAACACTTATTGTATACGCTGTTGATGATCACGGTATGGCGTCACACAGCATGGCCGACGGGCGGTTGACTCACACCCAACCATCACGCTGTCGTCCGACTTCGGAGGTGAGACGAGATGAGTGGCGCTGAGAAGGGGATGGTCGACGAGTTCCTCGAGGAGATCGATACGACGGTCTTCCTGTTCGGCGCATTGTTGACCGTCGGGGTGATCGCGGCGTTCTTCATCAGTCCGAGTACCGTCGAGAGTGGGATCTCGACGTTGAACGATCAACTGCTCGGCGCGTTCAACTGGGCACTGCTGTTGATCGTGTTCCTCATCGTCGTCTTCCTGCTGTTCCTGATCATCGGGCCGTGGGGCAGAATCAAGATGGGGGACGAGGATCCGGAGTACAGCTTCCTGTCGTTTTTCGCGATGCTGTACTCCGCTGGGTTCGCGGCGGGCGTCGTGTTCTGGGGGCCGACAGAGGCGCTGTTCTACTACGACAATCCCTCGCCGCTGTTCGGCGGCGTCGAGGGCGGATCGGCCGCAGCGATGACCGTCGCCGTCCAGCAGACGCTGTTCCACTGGGCCTTGCCTCAGCTCGCCGTGTTTACCATCATGGGGATCGCGATCGGCTACTTCGCGTACAATTACGATAACGTCCCGCTACGGGTATCGTCTGCGCTGACACCGATCATCGGCGCTGAGAATCTCGACGGGCCGTTCGCGAAAGTCGTCGACATCCTTGCCGTCTTCGCGACGATCGGGGGCGTGGCGACCTCGCTTGGCTTCATCGGCAGCCAGTTCATTACCGGGCTGGACTACCAGTGGGGCATCAGCATGGGGAACATCGGCATCCTCCTCGTGGTGACGTTTATGACGTTGCTGTTTACGACCTCGATGGTGTTGGGGGTCGACAAGGGGATCCGCCGGCTCTCGAATTTCAACATGGTGCTGTTCGTCGTCCTCATGTTCGCGACGTTCATCGTCGGCCCGACACTGTTTTTGATCCTGCTCGGCACACAGGCCGTCGGCGGAATGGTTGGTGATTTCGTCTCGATGAGCCTCTTTACCGGTGCCGGTGCATTCGGTGCAGGGAACCCGGAGGCGACGAACTGGATGAACGCCTGGACCGTCTTCTACTGGGCGTGGGCGCTCTCGTGGTCGCCCTTTGCGGGTCTGTTCATCGCCCGCATCTCCAAGGGACGGACGGTCCGTGAGGTCGCGTTCACGGGGATCGTCGCGACGTCCGCGGCAACTATCCCGTGGTTCACGTTCGTCGGCGGCACCTCCGTCTGGGCTCAGCACAACGGCGTCGCCGACTTCAGCGCAGTGATGGCCGGCGAGGCCGGCGCGGAGATCTCCGGATTCATCCTCTTCGAGACGTTCCCCATGGGGTCGCTCTTCATGCTGGCGTTTATGATCCTCGTGACGACGTTCTTCGTCACGTCGGCTGACTCCTCGACGCTGGCCGTCTCGATGATGACCACCGGCGGCAAGGCCCGCCCCTCGACCATCAACCGGATCTTCTGGGGCGTCGTCCTCGGCATGACCGCCGCGATCTTGATGATCCTCGGCGGCACTGGCAGCGCCAACACGCTCCAGCAGGCGGCGATCATCACCGGCACACCCTTCGCGTTCGTCTGCTTCCTCTCGATGCTCGCGCTGATCAAGGACTTCGGCTCGGAATACGGTCGCGTGCTGCTACAGGACGAAACCGTGCTCGTCGGCTCGAGCCGACCGACCGAATCGGAGTCGCCGTCCGGTCCCAGCGGCCCCGTCGAGTCGGACGACGACTGATACTGCCGGACAAAACGGTTCATACGGACTCCTGTCCGTGGGTTCCGGCGCACCCGCAACCGTTCACGGGTGCGTTGGAGTGGCGTACAATCGGTCGTCTGAGCCGACCGCGCTGCTCCGTTCTCCTTGCCAACCCATAACAAGTTTTAATGTATGCGGTACACATAAACTGTGTATGGACAGGGACACGGCGGAACCCGACGCTGACGCGCTACCGGGTCCGAACGCCCAGCAGTGGGTGAACTTCCACCAGGAGTACTCCGCGCCGAGCGAGTACTCACATGAGTTCGTCTGGGACGTGACCCAGGAGGCCGACGGCCCGTTCGTCACCGATGTCGACGGCAACGTCCTGCTCGATTTCACCTGCCACATCGGTGCGGCCCCGCTCGGCTACAATAACGAAACGATCCTCGAGAAAATTCGTGAGTTCGATCTCGTCGAGCCGATGAAGATCGCCGGGCAAGACATGTACTTTGGTGCCGGCCCGACCCCCGAGGAATCGACGGTGCCGGGCTCGAGTCACCTCATGCAAAAGCTGACCGAGGTCTCGAGCCAGTACGGGATGGATACGGTCTTCCTGTCGAACTCCGGCGCGGAGGCCATGGAAAACGCGATGAAGATCACGAACGACTACCGCGCGCCCGCGAAGTACGGCGTCGCCTTTGCAGGCAGTTTCCACGGTCGCACCCTCGGGACGCTGTCGATCACGAAGTCCAAGTCGGTCTACACGCGCCATTACCCCCAGATCGACGGCATTGAAATGGTGCCGTTCTGTGCCGATCGCGGCTGTAACGCTGACAGCTGTGACTGTGGCTTCTTCGCGGACAGCAACTCACAGCTCCGAGGGATGCTCGCACCCGAAGGCGGCCACATCGACCCCGACGAGATCGCGTTCTTGGCGCTCGAGCCAATCCAGGGCGTCGGCGGCTACCGGTTCCCCAGCGAGGCGTTCATGCAGGAGGTTGCGGACGTCACCGACACCTACGACATCCCGCTGGTCGTCGACGAGATTCAGGCCGGGATCGGTCGAACCGGCGAGATCTGGGCCTCCGACCACTACCCGATCGAGCCGGACGTCATCGCCAGCGCGAAGGCCCTGCGCGTCGGCGCGACGATCTCCCGCTCTGAGGTCTTCCCCGACCAGAAGAACCGGCTCGGATCGACGTTCGGCGGCGGCGACATGCTCGGCTCGATGATGGGTGCGTTTACGCTCGAGGCCATCGAGGAACATGACCTGCTCGACAACGCGACTCGGCGCGGCAAGCAGGCAAAAGAACGCGTTCGCGACGATGCGCCCGACTCCGTCGTGGACGTCCGCGGCAAGGGCTTGATGCTCGCCGTCGAGTTCGATACGGCAGAACGACGGGACGCCGTGGTCGAAGCTGCCCTCGAGCGAGGGCTGTTGACCCTTGGCTGTGGCACGAAAACGATCCGGTTGCTCCCACCACTCGACTCAACAGAACGCGAGATCGAATTAGGAATTGGGCTCTTTCTCGAGGCGATCGAGGCCGTCAGCCCGAGCGCGACGGTAGCCTGACGGTCGACGAACGGGCTGTTCGATTTTCGTTTTTCCACCCGGCTCGAGGACGGGTATCGATCGTTCCATCCCGGTCGAATAAACGAATTCTGTTAAGGATGCCCTGAACCCGGTCACTCGATCGACCGCTCGACGATCGACACACCCTCGAGTCGCGCCAGCGCCTCGAGCACGCCGGTCAAATGCGCCGGACCGCTGCCCTCGAGGCCGATCGTCACGGGCGTCCGGTTCGGCTCGTCGACGCCGGTGCGACGCGCGCGCTCGAACACATCCAGTTCAGCACCTCGTGATTCTACGGTCTCGACCACGTCACCGACGGACGCCGGCCATCCCGCGAGCGCCAGCCGAGCCTCGGCGTAGCGCTCGAGTTCACATAGTCCCGTTCGTGTCAGTTCGGCGTGCTCGGTGAGGTTCACGTTGCCGCCGGAGATCACGACGCCGACGTGGTCTCCCTCGAGATTTACGTCGTCCGAGAGCGCAGCCGCCAGCGGCGCGGCTCCGGCGCTCTCCGCGACGGTCTTCGCGCGCTCGGCCAGCAGGGCCACCGCGGCGGCGATCTCCCGATCGCTTACGCTCACCACGTCGTCGACGACCTCGCGGGCGATCGCGAAAGTCGTCTCGAGCATACGCGTGTCCGCAATTCCCTCCGCAACGGTGTCGATGTCGGGGAGTTCGCGGATCTCGCCGGCTTCGAGCGACGGTTTCGCGTGGGCGGCCCCCTCGGGCTGGACCCCGATAACCCGAGTCTCACTGTCGGCGGCGTTCAAGACCGTCCCGATCCCTGAAATCAGCCCGCCGCCGCCGATCGCGACCAGCACGGTGTCTATTTCGGGGAACTGCTCACTCAGTTCGAGCCCGATCGTCCCTTGCCCGGCGACGATCGCCTCGTCGTCGAAAGGATGGACGAACGTCTCGCCGGTCTCGGCGGCCCGTTCCGTGGCGTACTCGTAGGAGCGCTCGTAGATGTCGCCCTCGACGACGACCTCGGCCCCGTAGCCGCGGGTGGCCTCGATCTTTGCCGCGGGGGTGACCTCGGGAACCACGATCGTCGTCTCGATATCGAGCAGGTCGCCGGCCAGCGCGACGCCCTGGGCGTGGTTGCCCGCGCTCGAGGCGATGACCCCCGCCTCGCGTTCTGCGTCCGAGAGCTGGGCCATCTTGTTGTACGCCCCGCGGATCTTGAACGAGCCGGTTCGCTGGACGTTCTCGAGTTTGAGCCCGACCGCGGCTGCACCGCTCATCTCGGCGAATGTCCGCGAGGTATCGAGTGGGGTTCGGTGGACCACGTCCGCGATGCGCGCCTGGGCGTCCTCGATATCTGCGAGGGTGACGCGGGGCTCATCCGGTTCGCTGCCCTCGGTCATTCGTCACCCCTGTCCGCCGCCGTCCGCGTGACCGGATGTCGGTGCTCGAGTTCGTGGATCGTCTCGACGAGCACGTCGACGCCATGCTCGAGGCTGCGCTCGTCGACGTCGAAGGTGGGCGTGTGGTGGCTCGTCGGGTGGTCGGTGCCGACGATCAGGTACGTGGCCAGGCCGCCGTCGTCCTGGACGCGTTCCATCAGGAAGGTCGCGTCTTCGCTCGCGCCGAAGTCGGCTGCCGGCAGCACGCGTTCGATCCCCGTGACGCCGCCGGCGACCTCGCTCACGAGCGACTGCAGTTCGGGGTCGCTGTCGGCGCGGGGCGACTCGCTGACCACGTCGACATCGGCCCGACAACCGTGTAGCTCCGCCGCCGATCGGATCGTGCGCTCGAGGCGTCGTTTCATGAACTCCATCAGTTCGGTCGTCTCGCCGCGGGCTTCGGCTTCCATGTGGGCGCGCTCGGCGATGACGTTGCTCGCGGTGCCGGCCTCTGCTTTGCCGATGTTCACGCGGGTCATCCCGTCGGCGTGGCGAGGGATGCCGTAGGCGTTCTCGATCGCCGTTCCCATCGCGTGCATGGCGTTTGCCCCCTCGTTCGGTGCTTTGCCCGCGTGTGCGGACGTCCCCTCGATCGTCGCGTCGACGTGGCACATCGCCAGCGGCTTCTCGATCCCAGCGACCACTTCGCCGGTCGGATGATCGAGGCCGACGTGGACCGCGAGCAGGTAGTCCAGCCCGTCGGCGTACTCGCTTTTGGCCATCGGACAACCGCCGCCGCCGGTCTCCTCGGCAGGCTGGAAGAAGACGACGAGGCGTCCCGAAAAGTCGCTCTCGGCGATCGCCTCGAGGGCGGCCAGTCCCCAGGTCATGTGGGCGTCGTGGCCGCAGGCGTGCATCGTGCCGTCGATCTCCGAGCGAAAGCCCCCGGCTGCGGGGTCGTGGTCAGCGTCGCTCGACTCCTCGATGAACAGCCCGTCGATGTCGACGCGCAGGCCGATCGCCGGCCCGTCGCCGCGCTCGAGGACGGCGACCGCGCCGGTGGTGCCGCCGGCCAGCCGCTCGAGCAGCTCCTCGTCGGCGCCACGCTCGCGGGCGCGTTCGCGCCAGGGCTCGAGATCGGCGTCGGGGACGGCCATTCGGTCGGCAGGGTCGTAGGCCTCCGAACCGACGGCGAGTTCGTCGACGCCGATCGCACGGATTTCGTCGACGAGCCGGGCGGTGGTGGTAAACTCGCGCCACGCGGGTTCGGGGTGGCGGTGGAGATTCCGTCGCAGCGACACGAGGCGATCCCGTACTGGTTCGTGCATGTGTATCATTGACGTGGCCAACTCCCTTAACTATACACAGTTGTCGTTGACGATGGATACACAAAAAGGATAAGTCAGCTGCTGACAATCGTCGCACAACGCGCCGTTGTGGCGCGAGGACGATCCACATGTACACGAATCCAGATATCGTCGTTCTGCGAGAGGGGACGGAAGGGCTGTCGATGGAGTCGTACGCCGACACGCTGCGCGAGCGGCTGCCGAATCACACCGTCGCGCTCGCGCGGACGCCTCACGAAGAGCGCGAACTGGTCCCGCAGGCGCAGGTCGTGACCGGCATCACGATCGAGGTGGACCTCCTCGAGCGTGCCGATCGGCTCGAACTCTTCGCGTGTACCTTCGCCGGCACCGACCACGTGCCGGTGGACGAACTGGCCGACCACGGCGTCGCCGTGACGAACGCCGGCGGCATCCACGCGCCCGGCATCGCCGAGCAGACGATCGGCAACATGCTCGTCTTCGCACGCCGGCTCCACGAGGGCTGGCGACGCAAGCAACACGACGAGTGGCGCCACTTCCAGTCCTCGGAGTTCACCGATAGCACCGTCACGATCGTCGGCCTCGGCTCGATCGGCCAGGAAGTCATCAAACGACTCGAGGGGTTCGAGGTCGAAACGATCGGCATCCGGTATACGCCGTCCAAGGGTGGCCCGACAGACGAGGTGCTCGGCTTCGACGAGGCCGACGTCCACGAGGCGTTTTCCCGCAGCGACTACGTCGTCCTCGCCTGTCCGCTGAACGGCCTGACCCGCGGGCTCGTCGGCGAAGACGAGTTAGCGACGCTTCCCCCGAACGCGGTCATCGTCAACGCGGCCCGCGGTGGGATCGTCGACACCGACGCGCTCGTCTCGGCGCTGCAGTTCAACGGCATCCGCGGGGCCGCTCTGGACGTGACCGACCCCGAACCGCTGCCGAACGATCACCCACTCTGGGATCTCGAGAACTGTCTGATCACGCCTCACACCGGCGGTCACACGCCGAAACACTGGGATCGACTGGCCGACATCGTCGCACACAACGTCGAGGCGCTCGAGGCCGACGGCGATCTCGAGAACGCGGTGGTCCGGCCCGACTCGAACTGAGGTCGGCGGGCCGATCACTCCTCGTCGGCTATCTCGGATCGGTCCGATCGGTTGGCTAACTGTGGATGTGTCGACTCACCGAACCCGCCGCTCAGGACCCGCGCGAGCACTTCGTCGACACGCTCGTCCGTTTCGGTGATGCGATCGTCCTCGGCTTCGACGACGAATCCGGAGGAGATGTTCGGTGCCGTCGGAATGAAAAGTACTGTCCGTCCGTCGCTGGTCGTGTGGCCGGTCTTGAACGCCGGCATCTCCTTCCCGTCCCAGCTCTCGACTCTGACGGGTTCCTGGAGGGCCTGTTCCTCGCCGATCGTGGTTTCGGCGGCGATCTTCGACGCGTTGTAGAGGACTCGAAGTCCCGGAAGGCGGTTCGCGACGCCGTCGACGCCGCGGGCGAAGAGATCACCGACCGTCGTTCGGGTCAGGGTGCCGATCACGATCGTCACAAGCAAAAAGACCGACAGCGAGAGCGCGAGCCGGAGGACGTGGGTGACGAGCGAGCGGGTCGGCTCGTGGGCGATCACACCCTGCAGGGCCTGTGCATCGACCACGGCTGTCGGCGTGAGCCCGGCTACGATCGCGTAGGCTCGATACACGACGTACAGCGTGACGAGTATCGGCCCGATGAGGATCAGCCCGCTTGCGAAGACTCGCTTCCACGACGCCATTATCCGATCATATAGTCGGTGGGACATGAGCCCTTTCCTTTCCCGCTGGACAACAGTCCGGAACGACCCCATCGCGTCTCGAGTGCGATCGGCAGCGACGCCCTCCGCCGTGTTGTCCGGCAGTCTGCGCTCAGCGATCGGCGTGACGGTGACCCGCTCGAGTCGGGTGTCGCGACCGGCTACGGCCAGAGCCCGCGAGTTTCTTTCGCCTCGGCGACCCGGGACAGCGCTACCACGTACGCAGCGTCGCGCCACGTCAACCCGCCGTCCTCGACCTCCGCACGGACGTCGTTCCAGGCATCGAGCATGTGTTCTTCGAGCTCCCTGTTGACGCGCTCGAGCGACCACTGGCGGCGGTTGATATCCTGAAGCCACTCGAAGTAGCTCACCGTCACGCCGCCCGCGTTCGCGAGGATATCTGGGACGACCGGGATGTCTCGCTCCTCTAAGATGGCGTCGGCGGCGAACGTCGTCGGACCGTTCGCGCCCTCGACGACGATGTCGGCCTGGATCGCGTCGGCGTTGTCGGCAGTAATGACGTTGCCGACGGCCGCGGGGATCAGGACGTCGACGTCTAACTCGAGCAGGTCCGCGTTCGAGAGTCGGCGAGCGCTGTCTCCGTCGGCGAGCTCGGTCGCGTAGCTCGTGACGGCTTCCGGCTCCTCGTCGTGGGACGGGATCGCGTCGACATCGATCCCGTCGGGGTCGTAGATCGCGCCGTTGACGTCGCTGACGGCAACGATGGTCGCACCCCAGTCCTCGAGCAGGCGGGCGGCGTTGGCCCCGACGCTTCCGAAGCCCTGGACGGCGACAGTGGTGTTCGAGAGCTCGCGATCGTAGTGGTCGACGGCTTCACGGGCGATGATCGCGGTCGACCGGCCGGGTGCCTCCTCGCGACCGTAGGAGCCGCCGATGACCGGCGGCTTGCCGGTGACGACGCCGGGGATGGTCTCGCCCTGTTGCATCGAGTAGGCGTCCATGAACCAGGCCATCGTCTGGGCGTCGGTGCCCATGTCCGGGGCCGGAACGTCTTTCGTCGGCCCGACCATGTTGCGCAGTTCCTCGGCAAACCGGCGGGTGAGCCGTTCGGTTTCGTCGCCGCTCAATGACTTGGGATCGACGGCGACGCCGCCTTTCCCGCCGCCAAAAGGGAGGTCCATCACCGCACACTTCCAGGTCATCCACATCGAGAGACCGATACACTCGTCGGCAGTCACTTCCGGATGGTAGCGCAACCCGCCCTTGTAGGGTCCGCGCACGTCGTCGTGTTGGGCCCGATACCCGGTAAACACCTCGACGGAGCCGCCGTCGCGCTCTAAGGGTACCGACACCTGCTGGACCCGCGTGGGGTGTTTCAGCCGCTCGACGACGCCGGGATCGACGTCGACGTGGGTCGCCGCGCGCTCTAACTGCCGGCGAGCGGTGGTCAGCGCCGAGTCGAGCTCGTCGTCCGATACCGCCTCGTCCGCGGCTGGTGGCGTGCTCATGTGTATCCCTGACGACGTTACGTCGTAAACAGTTGTCGCGGAAACTCGGCCAGCGTTTCAGCACCGTCGCTCGTCACGTGGAACGTCTCGCTGATCTCGACGCCGAGTTCGTCGGTCCAGATGCCCGGAATCATGTGGAACGTCATGTCCTCCTCGAGCACCGTGTCGTCGCCCGGACGCAGGCTCGCAGTGTGTTCGCCCCAGTCCGGCGGGTAGCCAAGCCCCATCGAGTAGCCGATCCGATCCTCCTTCTCGAGGCCGTACTGGGCGATCGTCTCGCGCCACGCTTTCTCGACGGACTCGCAGGTGACGCCGGGTTCGGCGGCGTCGAGCGCCGCCTCGAGCCCCTCGACGACGATCTCGGCAGTCTCTGCGAGTTTCGCGGGCGGATCGCCGACGAACGTCGTGCGAGCCAGCGGCGAGTGATACCGGTGACGGCAGCCCGAGAGTTCGATGATGACGGGATCGCCGTCCTCGAAGGGCCGATCGGTCCAGGTCAGATGTGGCGTGCCGGTGTGATCGCCGGACGGCATCAGCGGGACGATCGATGGGTAATCGCCGCCGTACGCCTCGGTGCCGGTAATGAGCGCGTCGTAGATCGCGGCCGCGGCCTCGTACTCGGGGACGCCCTCCTCGATGGCGTCGAACCCTGCCTGCATCGCATGCTCGGAGATGCGAGCGGCCTCGCGCATGTACGCGAGTTCCTGCTCTGATTTCTTGATCCGGACCCAGCCGACCAGCAGCGTCGCGTCTTCGAACGCGGCCTCGGAGAGGTTCTTTTGCAGCCGGGTGTAGGACTTCGCCGTGAAGTAGGAGGCGTCCATCTCGAGGCCGATCCGCCCGTCGGCGACCTCGAGGTCCTCTAAGACGCCCGCGACGTAGTCCATCGGATGGAGGTCGTACGGTGAGTGGACGTGGTCGTCGCTGTAGGATCGAATACTCGCCTCGGAGAGATGCGTCGTCGCGCGCGCGCCGTTGGCGTCCATCTCGCGCCCGATCCAGACGGGTTCGTCACGCTCGGGCGTGACCACGACGGCCTGATGAACGTAGAACGACCAGCCGTCGTAGCCCGTCAGATAGTTCATGTTCGCCGGATCGGCGACGACGATCGCGTCGAGGTTCTCCTCGCGTAGTCGGTCTTTGGTCCGGGTGACCCGTCGCTCGTACTCGGCTTCGTCGAAAATATGCTCTCGTGGCATGCTAACAAGCCCTCTCCGAAACGCATCAACCAGAATAGGCAAAAGCTTTTCGTGTATCTTGGGAACAGATACTGTTTACAGATGTGCGGCGTCCGTCGTGAGCGGGCACACAGCAGTCACGCCGAGCATGTCGTCTGACTCCGCAACCCCGCCGTCGTTCCGCCGAACCACCGGCGGTTAAGACACGTCGGTTCGTCCCGCCGGATATGGCAATACTCGAGACTATCGTGATCGCGTTCTGGGCGATGTTGCCCGCCTATGTTCCCAACAACGCCGCGGTACTGGCCGGCGGTGGTCGGCCTATCGACGGCGGTCGGACGTGGGGCGACAGGCGCGTGCTGGGCGACGGCAAGACGTGGCGTGGGACGGCGATGGGAATCGTCGCTGGCGTCGCACTCGCGGTCGTCCTGACCGTCATCGAACCAACTGTCAGTGATGCCCTCGGCTTCGCTGTCCCGCGATTCGAACCCCTCGCGGCGCTCGGCCTCGCCGGCGGTGCGATGTTCGGTGACATCCTCGCCTCGTTTCTCAAGCGCCGCAGCGGCCGCCAGCGCGGCGCGATGTTTCCCGGCCTCGACCAGCTTGATTTCGTCGTCGTCTCCCTGCCGCTGACCGCGCTGCTGGCGACCGACTGGTTCCTGACCTGGTTTACGCTCGAGGTCATCCTCGTCGTCGTCGTGGTGACGCCGATTCTGCACGTGACGACGAACGTGATCGCGTACAAGCTCGGTCTGAAGAACGAACCCTGGTAGCAAATTACTACGCGCGCGTTCGGCGTCCCGTTTCACACCGCTTATTTCAGTCGGGGCCGCGTTCTCGAGTAATGACGAACCAAGCGCTCATCGACGCCCTGCGTGGGGCCGATGCCGTCCAGTTTGGCGAATTCGAACTCTCCCACGGCGGCACCAGCGAGTACTACGTCGACAAATACCTCTTCGAGACCGATCCGGGCTGTCTCGAGTTGATCGCCGAAGCCTTCGCCGACAAACTCGAGAGCGACGACAAACTCGGCGGCGTCGCGCTGGGCGGCGTCCCGCTTGCCGCCGCGACGAGCGTCGAAGCCGACGTTCCCTACGTCATCGCGCGCAAGCAGCGCAAGGACTACGGCACCGCGAACTTGGTCGAGGGCCGGCTCGAGGAGGGCGAAGAAGTCGTCGTTCTCGAGGATATCGTGACGACGGGGACGAGTCTCGTCGACGCGATCGAGGCACTCCGTGACGCCGGCGCGACCGTCGAGCGCGCGCTGGTCGTCGTCGATCGGCAGGAAGGCGGTCGCGAGAACGTCGAGGACGCGGACGTCGAGATGGAGGCGCTCGTCACCGCCGAGGAGCTGCTGGCCGATCAGGACTGACGACTGAGTCACCGCGTCGTGACTCACGTGCGGGCACTGTACCGACGGTACACCACGACAGCGACGACCAGCGCGAGGGTCCCGCCGATCGCGAGCGCGCCGCCGCCGACCCACTGGCTCCGGAATCCGATCAGCATCACGCCGAGGCTCGCGCCGAAGAGACCGGCGTGAACGAGCACCGCGACGACGACGAACGCGAGCAGCGTCGATCGCGAAATCTCGCTGAACGTCCGCTCGAGATCGTCGTCACCGCTCCTGTCTCCGATCGGGTCCTCGAGTGGATCGCTCTCGAACGGATCCTCGAGCGGGTCATCACCGAACGGGTCTTCGAGCGGATCGTCGTCTCCCGGCGGATCGAAGTCCACGACGTGACGTAGCCGGTTCGGAGCGAAAACCGTTCTGCCGGTGGCGCCCCATCACAATGCTTTTATTCCGCTCGAGACTACGCGTAGCTACGATGGTAGGTGTCCGCTTTACAGGGGCGTTTGCCCGTTTCTAACTCCCACCTACCGTGTATTGTGTCGGCTCCGGTCGACCAGTGTGCGGGACGCGGCGCGGACACGCCACCGGGATTTTCACCACATCCACAGCCATGTCAGAATCAGATTCACAGCAGCAGATAGCGGTCGTACTGCCCGACGGATCGGAACTCGAGGTCGACGCCGATGCCACGGTCGAGGACTGTGCCTACGAGATCGGCCCCGGCCTCGGCAGCGACACGATCGCCGGCAAACTCGACGGCGACCTCGTCGCCAAAGAAGAGCCGGCCTACGACGGCGCTGAACTCGAGATCATCACGGACCAGTCCGACGAGTATCTCCGCGTCATGCGCCACTCCGCGGCCCACTGTCTCGCACAGGCCGTCGAACGGCTGTACGACGCCGAGGAGGTCAAACTCGCGATCGGCCCGCCGACGGACGAGGGCTTCTACTACGACTTCGACAATCTCGACGTCGACGAGGAGGACCTCGCCGACCTCGAGTCCGAGATGGAGGAGATAATCGAGGAAGACTACGAGATCGAGCGCGAGGAGGTTTCGATCGAGGACGCAGAGCAGCGGCTTGCAGACGAGCCCTACAAGCTCGAACTCCTCGAGGAACTCGCCGAGGAAGACGAGACCGTCACGTTCTACAGCCAGGGCGAGTGGGAAGACCTCTGTGCTGGCCCGCACGTCGACTCGACGGGCGAGATCGGCGCGATCGAACTGCTCGAGATCGCCGGCGCGTACTGGCGCGGCGACGAGGACAACACGATGCAGACCCGGATCTACGGGACGGCCTTCGAGGACGAAAGCGATCTCGAGGACTTCTTAGAGCGCAAGCAGGAAGCCGAAAAACGCGACCACCGCCGGATCGGCAACGAGATGGATCTCTTCTCGATTCAGGACGTCACTGGCCCCGGGCTGCCGCTGTATCACCCCGCCGGGAAGACGGTCCTGAAGGAACTCGAGGACTTCGTCGAGACCCTCAATAAGGAGGCGGGCTACGACTACGTCGAGACGCCCCACGTCTTCAAGACGGATCTCTGGCACCGGTCGGGCCACTACGAGAACTACCAGGATGACATGTTCATCTTCGACGTCGGCGACGACGAGTTCGGCCTGAAGCCGATGAACTGTCCTGGCCACGCCGCCATCTTCCAGGATCACTCCTGGAGTTACCGCGACCTCCCGATCCGGTACGCCGAGAACGGCAAAGTCTATCGTAAGGAGCAACGCGGCGAGCTCTCGGGCCTCTCGCGGGTCTGGGCCTTCACGATCGACGACGGCCACCTGTTCATCCGCCCCGACCAGATCAAACGCGAAGTCGAAGAGATCATGGACATGATCACGGACGTCCTCGAGACGTTCGATCTCGACTACGAGATGGCCCTCGCAACCCGCCCCGAGAAGTCGGTCGGCTCCGACGAAATCTGGGAGCGCGCCGAGGAGCAACTCGAGAGCGTGCTCGAGGCCCACGGCCACGAGTACGAGATCGAGGAGGGCGACGGCGCGTTCTACGGGCCGAAGATCGACTTCGCGTTCGAGGATGCCATCGGTCGCTCGTGGGACGGCCCCACGGTGCAACTGGACTTCAACATGCCCGAGCGGTTCGACCTGAACTACGTCGGCGAGGACAACGAGGAACACCGCCCGGTCATGATCCACCGCGCGCTGTATGGCAGCTACGAGCGGTTCTTCATGATGCTCATCGAGCACTACGAGGGCCGGTTCCCGCTGTGGCTCGCGCCCGAACAGGTCCGCGTGCTGCCGATCTCCGACGCAAACCTCGGCTACGCCCACCGCGTGGCAAACGAGTTCGACGACTTCCGCGTCGAGGTCGACGGCCGCGACTCGACGCTCGAGCGGAAGATCCGCGCGGCCCACGACGACCGCGTGCCCTACCAGATCATCGTCGGCGACAACGAGGAAGAAGACGGCAACATCTCGGTTCGCGACCGCTTCGAGGATCAGGAGTACGACGTCGAAATCGAGGACTTCCGCGCCCACCTCGAGGCCGAACGCGACGAACAGCGGACGGAGCCGGACTTCCTGCAGGACTAGACCTTTTTCGACCCCTGTTTTCGCGCTGACCAACGCCTGATTTCGGGTTCGCCAATCGTCGTGCGGGATTACACCATGTTCGTGCTGATTCTGCGGTCCAAACCCGATCGTAATAGCCATGGTTGCGGAATCGTGCATATCTGTATGAACAGAGCCGAGAAGGCAGCCCTCCAGTTGCGGGCCGTCGACGTGTTGCGAATGTTGAAAGAAACCCGGACCTACGACGAACTTGCTGAGACGACAGGGCTGCCGGCGGGCGATCTCAATCGGTACGTCAACGGGCACGTTCTCCCCGGCACTGACCGCGCGCGAGAGGTCGTCGAAGACCTCGGTAGAGAGGCGTTGGCCGAGGAACTCGACGCACGCATTCGCGTCGATGACGATGGGTACGTCGACAACTCCGCGACCGTCTTCGATCAGCCGTTTCTCGATTTGGCCGCGCCGGTCGTCGCCAACGGCTTCGACTTCGAGCGCCCCGATGTCGTGCTCACCGCCGCGACCGACGGCATCACGCTTGCGGCTGCGCTCGCGAGCTACTACGGTGTCCGCTGTGCCTACGCGAAAAAGCGCAAGGAGACCGCCGTCGAGGAGTTCATCGAGGCCCGCCAGCGCCTGCAGTCGGGGATCGAACTCACCTACTACCTGCCCGCCTCCGCGATCGACCCCGGCGAGTCGGTGCTCGTCGTCGACGACCTCATCCGATCGGGTGAGACACAGGAACTGCTACTCGACATCGCTCACACCGCTGAGGCCGACGTTGCAGGCGTCTTCGCGCTCATCGCAGCCGGCGAAGACGGGATTCAGCGTGCCCGCAACCACACCGACGCGCCGGTCGGCGCGCTGACGACCGTTTAATTGTTGAGTCGACCAGTTCTCTCCGACAGTCTCTCCTCGAGGAACGATCGTAACCGCCAGCGTATTCCAGCGAGCGACTCGTCTACGGCTGCTCGCGTGTAACTCCCGCCTGGGATCACCATGTGAATCAGTGCCACATTATTAATCATTAGGTTTATGGTGGTGCCCGCAGTTTGTGGTGGTACGCACATGACGAAGACAGTCATCCTCGGCGTGATCGGCTCGGACGCTCACGTTGTCGGGATTACCATCCTGGAACAGGCACTAGAGGCAGCTGGATTCGATGTCGTCAACCTCGGGGTGCAGACCTCCCAGGAAGAGTTCATCGAAGCGGCATCTGCCAACGACGCCGAGGCTGTACTCGTCTCGTCACTCTACGGTCATGCGAAACAGGACTGTGAGGGCTTCCACCAGCGCATCGCCGATTCCGATCTCGACGTGACGACCTACATCGGTGGCAATCTCGCCGTCGGGCAGGACGACTTCGAGGAGACTCGCAAGTTCTTCCGCGAACTGGGCTTCGACCGAGTCTTCGACTCCGAGACCGACCCCGAAGATGCCATCGAGGCCCTGCGGGCCGATCTGGACATGCGCTCGAGTGAGTCCGAACAGGAAAGCCAGACCGTCTCGGCGTAATCGCCGCGACGCCGCTGCTTTTCGCCGTTTTCTATCGACCAGCAGTAGCAGTTGCTGATCGTAACCGATACCGCATACTGGCTGGCAGTCACCGGACGATCGTCACCGGTACCGGCGACCGGCGAGCCACCGTCTCGGCGACGCTGCCGAGAAGAATTCGGCTCGCCCCGGTCCGACCGTGGCTGCCGACGACGATATGATCGACATCGTGTTCGTCGGCGTAGTCGACGATCGACCGCGAGACGCTGCCGACGACGTGGTCCGTCTCGATCTCGACGCCGTGGTTGGCGGCCTGCTCGCGAGCCTCTTCTAAGATCTCATCGGCGCGCTCCTCGTGGTGGCGCTGTACCTCCTCGTAGTTGGCCATCGCTGTCCCTTCGACGCCACTTACCGCGTAGAAATCACCCGGATCGAGGACGTAGAGCGCGGTGATCGTCGCGTCCGGATACTCCGAGCAGGCGAACTCGAGCGCGTCAGTCGATTGCGCCGAGTCGTCAACTGCCACGAGAACGTGCCGTGCCATACGCGGCGGTACGTCTGCCCGTGGAATAAGTCCACCTCTTGGGGCAACCCCGCGGGAACGCGCCCGCAGGCTGGCAGACGGTAAGTCGTGATCGATGAGCGTCGCGTGGGCCAGCTGCGGCTGTCGTACGCGCCGCTCTCGACTCGAGTCGCAGAAAAATCGGCGTGAAATCGACTGTTGTGTCGCCGCGTGTTACTTCGCGCGGCCCTGGCCGCCGGTGTTGGACGGGCGGACCTTCTCGGCACCTTTACCGCGGTTGTTGAGCCCACGGTTTGCCGTGCCGGCGTTGGTGAGCCCGCGGAACGCGCGGTTCTGGTGGTCGTCGCTGCAGATCCAGTTGAGGTCGTCGTCGTTCTCGATCGCGGGGTGGTTCGGATCGACGAGGATCATCTCGAACCACTTCTGCGAGCCGTCTTCCCCGACCCAGTAGCTGTTGAGCACGCGCAGGTTGGGGTACTTCCGGGAGACGCGCTCCTCACCGATGCGCTGGATGTTCTTGCGTCGTCCGATGCGGTTGACACCCTGACGCTTCGAGCGCCGACCGGCCTTGTGTCGCTGCTTCCGGGCGGTCCCTTTACGGACCGAGACCCGGGTCACGATGATGCCCTGTTTGGCCTTGTAGCCGAGTTCGCGCGCCTTGTCGAGTCGCGTCGGGCGGTCGATTCGCTCGATCGCACCCTGCTTGCGCCACTCCTGTTTGCGCTGCCACTGCAGCTCCCCGAGCTTGCCGTCGTCGGGGTCTTTCCATGCGTCCTTGATGTGGGAATAGAAGCTTTTTGCCATCGTATTCACCCGCGGGCGTTTTCTGGTTCAATCCCGACCGGGGCACATGCCCCGCGGATCACATCCCGACCTGCGGCCCGATACCGTGCAGGTGCCCGCTGATGCCCGCGAACCAGCGAGTCTACCGGACCTACCCAACTCTCGAGTATAAGGGCTTCGAACTCCGTGAGCGCGTTACCGCACTGGAACGCGCTCGCGAACGCCGCTCGGTGCGATGCCGTTGATCGTCGCGAAGACGGCCCCAATCACCAGCCCGTACACGAGATGGCCGAACCCGAACAGGAGTGCACCGAACAGCTCCGCTGTGAGCCCCGGGACCGACAGAAACGGCACTGGCAACGTGGCCACCCCGACGCGTTCCATCGCGAACGGGAACAGGACGCCGCTGGCGAAGAGACCGATGACGGCACCGAAGGCGAGCCCCGCGATAATATAGTCGCTGAAATCGGTCACCAGTTGCTGGACTGCTGGCCTCGAGACGAGGGCGGCGAACACCAGCCCGAACGCGATGCTTATCATCAGGTGAATCGCCCAGCCAGCCCCGACTGCGAGTTCGGGTTCGACTGCGAGACCACCCAGCAGTTCGATCTGGTCTCCGCCGAAGTGAAGCACCAGCCCCATGGCGATACCGGCGACTAACCCGCCCGTAACGCCACCGCCCCACACGCCGACGCCGTCGAGCTCGTGTTCAGTGCTAACACTCATGAATGGAGCTACGGATGCAAGGCTGATTAATTCAAGCATTCACCGGTGTCAGTGAGAGTAGCGTGTGGCACTAGTTCCATCAGTGTGACCGATCGTCACCCAGTTGGATCGACCACTGGACGAATGCGGATTCTCAACCGTCTGCCATACTACCGTCGACGTGGCCGACATTATGAGACATACTCTTATTCTGTTAACTTCGAATGCGTATTTTAAACTGCTTCTAAGCCGTGACATTCCGCTTCGTAAACCCACATGACAGTGCGAGTATATCTACCTCGAGCGCGTCTGCTACAGTATGGCCTTCAGCATCATTGACGCGATGTCCGACGGGTTCTCTCGCACCACCGAGCGAAACGGACTCGTTTTCATCGCCGTATTCGCCGTTCTCGCAGTCCTGAACGCACTCGTGACTGCCATAGGATTCGATCCTGCTACCGGGACGGTGCCTGTATCCGGAGCTATCGTCCTCTCTGCCGGACTCGTTTCGCTAGTGGTCGGAATCGTGACGATCGCGACAGCCATCGTCGCACTCCGGACGTTCGCGTCGGCGGAAACCGAGACGATCCCCCGCGAGTTCCGCCGCCGACGGATCGGCCTCGCCACGCTCAACGTCTTCGTCGGCACGATCGTCTACGTGTTGCTCGTCGCCGTCGGTAGCGTCTTCCTGCTCGTGCCGGGGCTGTTCGTGCTCGTCAGCCTCTACTACTGGAGCGTCTTCGTCGCGGTCGACGACCAGAACTTCCTGCAGGGCTTTCGCAGCAGTTGGACGCTGACCCGCGGTCGCC
Organism: Natrinema sp. HArc-T2; assembly: GCF_041821085.1. NCBI lineage: Archaea > Methanobacteriati > Methanobacteriota > Halobacteria > Halobacteriales > Natrialbaceae > Natrinema > Natrinema sp. HArc-T2. The sequence continues at coordinate 71,573 of NZ_JBGUAZ010000006.1, forward strand.
GCCTTCGGCTGTTCGGACTGGGAGTGGCTGTCCTGTTCGTCGGTATCGCCGTCACTGGAGCCGCCGGGATTCCGGCGGTTTTCCTCGGCGATGTTGCCGGCCCCGTGCTCACGCAACTCGTCGCCGCGGTCGTCACGGTGTACACGCTCGCGACCACCGCCCGCGCATACGACCAGCTTCGCAGCCTCGAGCCACCCGCCGACGCCGATGCCCGACCGGGCTCTGCCGGCATGCCTGCCTGAGTTCCACTGCGAACGACACTCCCACCGTCGTTCCAATTCCGTATATCGGTATGTAATGTATGATGGTCGGATATCGGTTTCGTCCGTGTGGCGTTCACGACACGTCTCGAGTCCGCTACCGTCGAATTCAATCAGAAACGTATCTAGCGGTGGCGAAACCGGTGACTACGCTGCTCGGAAGCGACACGGTGAGTAGCCACCTCGAGCGCGAGTGCGACTGCGAATCAAATCGGTCGGCGACCGACCCGGACGACACTGACGAACCAGCTGGTGGTCACACGAACTCGGTAACCGTTTCAAACGACTCGGCAGTGATCGCGTCGGCCACCTCGTCGATCGGAAGGTCGTCGGGCACGTGCTGGGGGTACTTGCGGCGGAAGTAGCCCACGACGTTCGTCAGATCCCGCCGGAGGAACTCGTCGGCGTTTTCGTGATCCGTCGGGACGGCCTGGGGCCAGTCAAAGATCTTCACACCCGCCTCGTTGACGAAGACGTTGTACTCGCTCATGTCTGCGTGGACGTACCCGTGTGCGTACGCGCGATCGATTTCGGAGACGAGCAGATCGAGGACCCCAAGCACCTGATCGTCCTCGAGTCGGGTTCGCGAGAGTTCGACGCCGTCCATCTTTTCCATGACGATGGCGTGGCGGTTCTGTCCGATCGGCTGGGGGACCGCGACGTCGGGGTAGAGTTCCTCGAGAATGTCGTACTCGCGTTCGGCGGCCTTTCGGGCGGTGTACATCCAGGAGACGTGTTCGTTGTCCGATGTGTAATCGCGCTCTTTGTGGACTTCCCGGAAGTTCGTATAGCCCTCGCGGTGGTACTTCAGCGCGAGCGGTTTGTACGATTTGACCTCGTAGACGTCGCTTTCCTTGCCGACGCCAAGTGGCGATCCGAACTCCGAGATGGTGTCCTGTTCGACGAGTGCCCGCAACGCGAGGACGTCGTAGCCCTCGAACTGCAGGGTGTAGCCCTCGTACTGGATGGTCTTCTTTTCGATCAGTCCGCGTTTGAGACAGCGCTCGAGGCGATAGTCGACCTCCTCTTCGGTCAGATTGGCGAACTTCGGGAGCTTTTCGCGCTGGACCCACTCGGAAAAGCGCATCCCTTGTTCGACCCCCGAGAGGAGATAGAAGTCTTCGTCCTCGAGTTCCGGAAGCAATCCGGCGACGTTTCGCACCATAGCCATCGATAACCAGTGAGTACGTAAAAACGGCGTGACGGACAGCGGCGGTCGATCCCGGTCGTCGTGAGACTCCGACCGAATACCAGCGATATGCGCCGTCGCGACCGGCGTGTGTCGACTCGAGACGCTCGTTCAACCCCTCGTGAATCACATATCGATATACAGAATCGTGCCGATGCCGGAATCGCTTTGCGTCTCGTCCGTGTTGAGTCGTACATGATAACGCTTGCCGATCGGGACTGGCGACTGATTCGGGACGACCCGCGCGCAGGCGCGACGCAGATGGCGCTCGAGGAGATCGCTGCACGAACGGCACTCGAAGACGACCTGCGGACCGTCCGCGTCTACTCGTGGGAACCGAGCACGCTCTCGCTTGGGTATCGACAGGACGCCGACACCGTCGACTGGGACTTTTGCGAACGCGAAGGAATCGACGTTACGCGCCGCCAGACCGGCGGGGGTGGGATCTATCACGACCGATACGCAGACATCTCGTATACGATCGTCGCGCCAGCCGACGAGGTGCCGGGCGACCTGATGGACTGTTACGAGCTGTTCTGCGAGCCGATCCTCGAAGCCTTTGACAGGATGGAGGTAGACGCCGCATTCGCCTCGGCCGAACAGGAGGCGATCTATCAGCCGTCGTGCTATCTACGCGATATCAATCCGGCACACGACATCGTCGCGTCAGCGGATGCGGGCGTGGATGCCCAGAAGATCAGCGGCAACGCCCAGTACCGCCAGCGTGACGTCGTCATCCAGCATGGATCGATCAGTTACGACCTCGAGCCGCACAACCACGTTGGCGTCTTCGATGCCGACCTCGAGGCGTCGACGTTCACCGATCGGGTGACGAGCATCCGCGACGAGGTGGGGATCGACCGCGAGGACGCCGTCGATGCGATCGCGGGAGCGCTGGGTGACTGGTCGGATGCTACGGAATCGACGTGGCGCGACGGCGAACTCGACGCCGCCCGCGAGCTGGCTGCCCGGAAGTTCGGAAGCGACGGGTGGATTCGCGACCGGGAGGTACTCGCGGCGGACGAGCAGTAATCGAGTGGCAGCGAGACACCTACTCGAGACGCTCCGAAGTACCTATCACGGCCCGGTACTGACGGGAATCCATGACGATGAAGGTCGGCGCACACGTTTCGATCTCCGGCTCGCGCGTCTCCTCAGACGACGAAACGCCGCCGTACGACGACATCCGCAACGCCGTCTGCCGACAGACGGCCTTCGGTGGGAACTGCGGGCAGATCTTTACGACGTCGCCACAGGTCTGGGCCCAGCCCGACATCTCCGCGGAGGCCGCCGACGGCTTCCGTGAGGAAAGCGACGCCAAACTCGAGGGGCCGTGGGTGATCCACTCCTCGTATCTGGTGAATCTCTGTACCCCGAAGGAGGACCTGCGCCGCAAGTCAAAGGAGAGCATGCAGGCGGAACTCGACGCCGCCGAAACGCTGGGCGTTCCATACGTGAACGTTCACCTCGGAGCCCACACCGGTGCGGGCGTCGAGGGCGGACTCGACAACGCCGCTGGCGTCATCGACGACCTCGAGGTGCCCGAGGGCGTTCAGATCCTGATCGAATCCGACGCCGGCAGCGGCACGAAACTCGGCGGCGAGTTCGACCACCTCGCGGGGATTATCGACCGCACCGAGACGGACATCGGGATCTGTATCGACACGGCACACACGCTCGTCGCGGGCAACGACCTCACGACGCCCGAAGCGGTCGACGAGACCGTTGGTCGGTTCGACGACGTGGTCGGGCTCGAGTACCTCGAGTACATTCATCTGAACGACTCGAAACACGACGTCGGGACCCACAAGGACGAACACGCCCTCATCGGCGAGGGCTATATCGGCGAGGACGGTATGCAGGCGATCGTCAACCACCCGGAGCTGCGGGACCTGCCCTTCGCACTCGAGACGCCGACGGAAGACGGGCGTGGCTTCGCGTGGAACATCCAGAAGGTCAAAGCGCTGCGCGACGACGAATAGCGGTCTAGATCGACTCGTTTTTACTCGAGACGCCGCTATCGGAGGTCGTGCGCGAGTTCTCCGAAGACTACCTCAGCCGGACCCGTGAGGGGATGTGGGCCGACTCTCGTGACGCACTCGAGCCGCTGGCCCTCGACTCGCGTGACCGGATTCTGGACGTGGGCTGTGGCACTGGCGAACTGAGCCGCGTCCTCGCCGCGGAGTCGCCCGGCGAGGTGATCGGGTGTGACGCCGACCCCGATCTGCTTGCGACCGCCGCCGAGTACGTCCCCGCCGTCGCTGGTGATGCCTATCAGCTGCCGTTTCCCGATGAGACGTTCGATCTCGTCGTCTGTCAGGCCTTGCTGATCAACCTGCCCGAGCCCGCGGTCGCGCTGACCGAGTTCGCCCGCGTCTCGACCGATCTCGTCGCAGCCGTCGAACCCGACAACGCCGCGGTCGAGATCGACTCGAGCGTCAACGCTGAAGGGCCCCTTGAGCGCCGGGCCCGGCGGGCCTACCTCGACGGTGCCAGCACAGACGTTGCGCTTGGGGCCGACGCCCGCGAGGCGTTCGCAGAGGCGGGCCTCGAGGTGCTCGCGACGCGTCGCTACGATCACGTGCGGACGGTCGAACCGCCCTACAGCGACGCCGCGTTACGGGCCGCTCGTCGGAAGGCGACCGGCGACGGGCTGGCCGACGATCGGGAGACGATGCTGTCGGGATCGCTGACCGAACGCGAGTACGACGATCTTCGGGGCTCGTGGCGCGAGATGGGCCGAGACGTGATCGAGCAGATGCAGGCCCGCGAGTACCGCCGTGAGGAAGCGGTGCCGTTTCACGTCACGGTCGGTCGTGTTCCGTGACGCGGCGAAAAGTGCCACTATCGTCTTGTAGTTCCACCATCAAGTCCCTGTATGGCCGCGATCGAACTCGAGGGGTTGACGAAAGATTACGGCGAGGTCCTCGCCAACGACGACGTCACGTTCGACGTCGAACGGGGCGAGATCTTCGGCTATCTCGGCCCGAACGGGGCGGGGAAGACGACGACGATCCGGACGCTACTCGGCCTGCTATCACCGACTGCGGGGACGGCGCGAGTGCTCGGCCAGGAGATCACCGACGAGGGGCAACTGCTCGAGGCCAAGCGCCGGCTCGGGTATCTCCCCGATACGCCGGCGTTCGATGAGACGGCGACTGGCCGGGAGGTCCTCGAGTTACACGCCGCGATCAAAGGCGACGAGCGAAGCGAGGAGTTGCTCGAGCTGTTCGACCCGCCGCTCGGCCGGGAGATTCGAGAGTATTCGCGGGGGAACGTCCAGAAGCTCGGGCTCGTCGCGACGTTCATGCATGATCCTGACCTCGTGATCTTGGACGAGCCGACCAGCGGGCTCGATCCGCTGTTACAACAGCGATTCAACGAGTTCGTCCGGGCCGAACGGGACCAGGGGCTGACGGTGTTTTTTTCTTCGCACATTCTCAGTGAGGTCCGAAAGCTGTGCGACCGCGTCGGCATCATCCGCGATGGCCGACTCGTCACGGTCGAGCCGGTCGAGTCGTTACTCGACCGGAGCGGCAAGTTCGTCCGCCTCCATGCTGCGGAGTCGATCCCGAGACAGGCGTTCGAACTCGACGGCGTCCACGACCTCGAGGCCGACGCCGGCGCAGGGCCGAGTGGCGGAACCGAGTACGTCTTTACCTTCACCGGCGACGTCAACGAGCTGCTCGAGCGACTGCGGGAGTACCGACTTCTCGATCTGTCGCTCGAGGAAGCGCCGCTCGAGGAAGTCTTCATGCGGTTTTACGATGGTGAGGGGCTTGATAGTGACACCGACAGCAACGGGGCCAATCGCGTGGTTGCCGGGGGCACAGGAGGTGACGACGGTGTTTGAGCTGACACGCTACGACGCCCACCACCGGGTTCGCGGCAGTCTCTACCTTTCGGTTGGCCTGTCGCTGCTCGCTGCGATGGTTATCTGGGTGTATCCATCGTTCAGGACCGAGGTCGATCTGGATCAGCTCATCGCCGCGTATCCGGAGCCGATCGTGCAGGTGATGGGGGTCCAGACGATGGCGAGTCTTGACGGCTTTCTCTCGTTCGAACTCTACACGTTCGGGTGGATCATCCTGCTTGGCCTCTATCTGGCCTACAGTACTGCGGGGACGATCGCCGACGACGTCGACCGCGGTCGGATGGACGTGCTGTTGTCGTTGCCGATCTCCCGCCGGCGACTGCTCGGCGAGCGCTTCGCTGCGATGGCCGTCCCGATCGTCGGGGCGAACATCTTGCCACCGGTCGTCGTCTACGTTGGCGCGCAGTTGATCGACGAGTCACTCGCTGCCACGGACGTGCTTGCGGTCCATCTGCTCTCGATCCCCTACCTGTTTGCCTGTGCCGGCATCGGCCTGCTTGCGTCTGTCGGCTTCGATCGAGCGGGCATCGCCCAGCGAGTCGCCCTCGGTGTGACGTTCGCGCTGTTTCTCTCGGAGTCGCTGTTGACCGGGACCGACGCCGAAGCGGTCGGCGCGATCGCGCCCATGCGCTACTACGATCCAAACGCGATCTTGCTCGAGGGAACGTATAACGTCGCCGACGCGGGAATCCTCGTTGCGATGACCGTTGCCCTCTTCGTTGCTGCCCAGCTGTGGTTTACACGTACCGACATCGCGTGATACGAACTCCTGTCAGTCGGTTCCGGTGCACCCGCGACCCGCACTGCGGGTGCACCGGGAACTCGTTACAGCAGACCGTATGACTGCAAGCGCGGTCGTTCGATCACGGTTACGTTGGGTGGTCGTTCGGATACACCGTGTTCTCGATGAGTGCTTTGGTGCCGCGGCGGAACCGCTCCGATGCTGCGTTCGACGAGATGTCGAACTGTGTTCCGAGTTCGGCGAGCGAACACGAGCGCGGAATGTCGAGATACCCCTCGTCGACGGCCGCAACGAGTATTTCGTGTTGTCGATCCGTCAGCCCGAATCGCGGCTGCGAACAGTAGCTCGGTTTCCAGTCTTCGTACAGTTGCTTGAGCTCGACGTCGAAATCACGACTCATAAAGAACGTATGGTACTGATCGAGTGTCTCCTCGTCCGGGAGCGCAGCGCGGATGTCCCATCCCTCGTCGGTCGCCGTTGCATCCTGTAAGATCGCTCCCGTCTCGACCACGGTTGGATAGACGCTAGCGCGGCGTCCTTCGGCCGTTAACTCGAGCTGGTAGAGCCGTCGTTCGTCGAATTCGATCACCCGCGTCGGCGACTTGACGGTGGGATCTGCCTCGAGCCCGGATTCGAACGTGCCGAACGCGGGACCATCAGCCCAGACGAGCATTCGATGTGTTCCGTCGCCAATGAGATCCGATCGTTCCCACGTGATTTCGATGTCGGATGCATGCGTGAGCGCCGTTCGTAAAATAGGATAGTCGATCCGGAATGTCGTGAGCAGCATGCCAATGATTGGTACCGATACGAACCCGCTCCCTTTGCGCGTTTTGGTACGGCCCTAATCAATAATCATTATAAACTATATAAAGGACGTGAATACTTACGCCACACACCTATCCGACAGACTAGTCCACTATAGGACAATGTCTAACCGGAATGCGGAGGGGAATCTGGGATCTAACTCGATCGACGCGTGGTTCGACGTTTTAAGCCACCCGCGTCGACGATTCCTCTGTCGGTACATGATGCAAACGGATGCGGACATCGTGACACACGAGACCCTCGTCGAGTTCGTCATCGAGCGCGACTCGAGTGTCGTCGACGAGGTGTCCGACCGGCAGGGCGTTGCGATGGAACTTCGCCACGTTCACCTGCCAAAACTGGACGGTCTCGAGCCCGTCGATTACGATCCGCAAGGGGGACACGTATACATCGATTCTCAGACGCTTGCGGCACGGCTTGAAGCGGTGCAATCGATGATCGAAGATCTACTCTAGAGGTGCAGAGCGACCGATAACGACTGCGTCATACAGACTCCTGTCAGTGGATGCCGGTGGGACCGCGACCGCCCTGCGGTCGGGCCGGTCACTCGGTACAGCAGCCCGTCTCAGACAACGTCACCACGAACCGTCACGCCGTTCTGACGGTCTCGCCAGGCGTGAAGTTCCCGGGCAGCGTCCGTGGCCTCGTCGGCGTCCAGTCCGAGCATCTCGAGTGCGGCAGACAGCGTCGGCAGCGCCAACTCGCTGTCGCGGAGTTTTCGGAACGCGTCGTCGCTTCTGGTGCCGTCGGCCCAGAGACAGACCCCACGGGGATCGAGCAACTGCGTGTAGTCCTCACGCAGTTGTGCCCCGCGGAGCCGCTGGGTGACGTTGTCCTCGAACGGCGCGTTACAGACCTCGAGGTGGATCGGTTCGTCGTCCTCGAGGAGGTGGGCGGCGAGACACTTCTCGGGTGCAGCGTGGCCGTTGGCGTTGGCCCGGAGATAGTGTGGGTACTCGCGAGCCCAGTCGGCCCGGACGGTCTTGCCGACGCCTTTGATGCCGTGAGACTCGCGAAACTGGCTGTCCGGGTCCGCGTCGTCATCGCTTGCGTTCACGGTCACCGACTCGCTGTCGTCACGCATGAGGATGTCCTTCGTGAGGTAGACATCTAGTCGCTCGACAGGGTCGAGTCCCAGCGCTACGTCGCCGACAGCCCACACCTCGCGAACGGGGACCGGTAGCCGCTCGTCTTCGACGGTGTCGACCAGTCGCTCGAGGCGGTCAACCGCGGCGTCCCGGGCGAATCCACTCATCGTGCGGTGGTGGGCGCTCGAGTCGCAAAACGGTTTTCCGTCTGTCGGCGTCGTGCCCGGGAGTGGGCTGTCGGTGGCGACGAGGGCGTCGTGCCGTCGTGATCGATGGCACATTCGGCCCCGGGCGTCGCCCCGCTGGCTGCCATCGTGTCACGCATGCAGATTTTTACCACCGCCCGATGTACGGACCCGTATGCGACACCGGATCTTCAACGACGACGGCGACGAGGACCTCGTCTTCGTCATGGGCTGGGGCAACCGTTGGACCCACGAGAACGTCAGCTGGCTCCTCGGACAGCTGACCGAGGCCGGCTATCGGGTCCATGCATTCGAGCTCCCCACGGATATCGATGACTTCAAAGCCGACTGGCTCGAGCCAGTCGCCGAGTACGTCCGCGACCTTGAGGGGTACCAGTTGCTCGGTCACAGCGCGGGTGCACTCATCGCCCAGGCCCTCGATGGCGCGGACAACCACGTCTACATGAGTCCGTGGTGGGGCTACGGCGACGCGTTCCCGGAGCCGGTGCTCGAGGCGGTTTCGCTGGTACCGACCACGTACCCGTGTCTGCCCGTCGGCGGAATGGACCGCGAGGCGCTGGGCGAGCGGGCGACCGACCACCAGCTCGCGACGCTGCCCTCGTGGGTCTCGCCGGCGTTCGTCCGGGAAACCCGTCGCGCACAGCAGGACTTGCTGACGATCGACCACGACGCCGTCGTCTTCTGCTCGCTTCGCGATCCCGTCATCAGCCTCCGACCGATCGGCGAGCGCGTCCCCGCCGATCACGTCGTCCTCTACGACGGCGGCCACGAGCTGTTCTCCACTGTCGCCCGCGATCGGTACGTTGATCTCGTCCTTGACGCCCTCGAGAACGGGTCTGACGCCGTCGAGGAGCGACCGACGGTTCCTGCCTGACGCCGACGGGCGGGGTTCGCAGCCTTCTCGAGCCGACGGTGCCGCTGGAGTCTGGGAGACGAAACGGACATACGCGTCCGACGGCAACGCTTTTGCGATGGACTGCAACCGGTGTGACGAGGAGGCGATCATGCATGCCGCCTACTCCGGGGCCCACCTCTGTGCGGATCATTTCAGCGAATCGGTCGAAAAGCGGGTTCGCCGCCGCGTGCGCCGAGACGATCTCGTCCCACACGACGCGACGCCCGAGAACCCACAGACCTGGGTGATCGGCCTCTCCGGGGGCAAAGACAGCGTCGTCCTCACGCAGATTCTCCACGACACCTTTGCTGAGGATCCCCGCATCGAACTCGTCGGGTTGACGATCCACGAAGGGATCGAAGGCTATCGCGACAAGAGCCTCGAGGCCTGCGTGGACCTCACCGACGACCTCGACATCCGCCACGAAGTCGTCAGCTACGAGGAGGAGTTCGGCGTCCGGATGGACGACGTCGTCGAGGACGACCCCGAAAACATGGCCGCCTGTGCCTACTGTGGGGTCTTTCGCCGAGACTTGCTCTCGAGATACGCCGACGAACTCGAGGCCGACCTCCTGTTGACGGGCCACAATCTGGACGACGAGGCTCAGTCGGCGCTGATGAACTTCCTTGAGGGCGACGTCGAGCAGATGGCGAAACACTTCGATGCCAGCCTCGGCCCGCTTTCCGAGCGGGACGAACAGGACGAGTTCGTCCCGCGTGCGAAACCGCTGCGCGACATCCCCGAAAAGGAAGTCGCGCTCTACGCCCACGTCAACGACCTTCCTGCCCACATTACGGAGTGTCCCCACTCGAGCGAGGCCTACCGCGGCGAGATCCAGCAACTCCTCTACGGACTCGAGGAGAACCACCCCGGCACACGCCACTCGATTCTCTCGGGATACGAAGAACTGGCCGGCATCCTCTCCAAGGAATTCAGCGGCGACGATGGCGCCGACCTCCAGGAGTGTGTCGAGTGTGGCTCGACGACTACTCGCGAGGTTTGTCGGAAGTGTACGCTGCTCGAGTCGCTCGTTTAATTCGTCGGAACGCCAACACTGGGGCGTGACGCGCTGTCGGACACACCGCCTTTGTCCTCGAGTATTCTACAGACGGTATAACCGAGTCTGGCCTGTATACGTCCGTAAACATGGCTCTCGGCAGGTATCGAAGATGCGTTCATCATCAGTCCGACTGTCGGTGGATCGATACAGCTGATGCTGATACGGGGGGTTTCGGTATCAGGTCGCGCAAAAAGTGGATCCGATCGGTGAACGGCGGGTCGTCGGAGATCCGGTGGTGTGTCAGATGCCGCGTGCGGCGGTGGTGTGTCAGATGCCGCGTGCGGCGGTGGTGTGTCAGATGCCGCGTGCGGCGGTGGTGTGTCAGATGCCGCGTGCGGGTTACCGGATCACGTCGACGCCGTTCTGTCGCTCGAGTTCGTTGCGACCGCCGTCGCTGTGGGCACCGCGTCCGGTGCCACCGTCCTCGATGTGGTTACTCGCGTCGAAGTCGGTATCGCTGACGCCCTCGATGCTCTGACGGGATTTGTCGGCCTGTTTCTGGGTCGTCGGACCGAGCACCTGCGCGCTCTGGACGCCGGTCATGATCGCCATGACGCGTACTTTGCCCTTGTAGTTGTCCTGAATGCGGGCTCCCCAGATGACGTTCGCCGAGGCCTCGAGGCGTTCGGTGATGTTGTCGGCGATGCCTTCGGCCTCTTTGAGCGTGAGGTCGGGGCCGCCGGTGATGTGGACGAGTCCGCCCGACGCGCCGCGGTAGTCGACGTCCAGCAGTGGGTGGTTCATTGCGTCCTTGACGACCTCGTCGGTCTTGTTCTTGTCCTGGGTCTCGCCGACCAGCATGACGGCGACGCCACCCTGGTTCATGATCGTGGACATGTCGGCGTAGTCCAAGTTGATCAGCGAGGGCTGGGTGATCGTCTCCGAGATGCCTTTGACGGTTTCGGCGATGATCTGGTCCATCACCGAGAACGCCTTGCCGATCGGCAGGTTCGGGACGTAATCGAGCAACCGGTTGTTGTCGAGGACGATGATCGAGTCGGCCTGCTCGCGCAGTTTCTCTAAGCCTTCTTCGGCTTTGACCGTACGGGCACGCTCGACGTTAAACGGAGTCGAGACCATGCCGACGACGATCGCACCCTGCTCTTTGGCGATCTCCGAGACGACGGGGGCGGCACCCGTGCCGGTGCCACCACCCATCCCGGCGGTCACGAACACGAGGTCCGCGTCGCCGAGGACCTCTTTGATCGTGCCTTGGGCCATCTCGGTCGCACGCTCGCCCATCGACGGGTCGCCGCCAGCACCGAGCCCGTTCGTGAGCGACTTGCCGACGAGGATCTTCGTGTCGGCCTCGATCATCTTGAGGTGCTGTTTGTCCGTGTTGATCGCGACGGTGTCGGCGCCGTCGACGCCGATGTTGTACAGCCGGTTGATGGTGTTGTTACCCGCACCGCCACAGCCGACGATCACGATTCGGGGGTCCCCGAACTCGTCATCGTCCATCGAGACATCCATCTCTCGGGCCTCCTCTTCCGCGTTCTCTAAGGCGTCTTGGACGATATCCTGCATCGTTACACCTTCGCCCAGTTGCGTTTGCCGGACTGCTCGGTGGGGCCGTCGGCCTGTTCGTTGATCATCTCACGGACTGCCGACCGGATCGCCTCGCTCCGGTTCGGGAACTCGCCCGAGTCGACCAGTTGCTCTACTTCCTCGATCTGCTGCTTTGGGATTCGCAGTGTCACACGCTCCATGGTTGTATTCCCCGTTGGGGTAAGACGGTCCCGCGCCCCTGTCAGACGCAGTGTGTCTTACATCCAAACCGACCGCAAGCGGGCGGTTTTCCGTCCTGTCGACGGCTGTAAGACAATCCGTCTTACGCAAATAAGTCGATGATTGTCTTGGACAATAAAGTTTTCGCCGAGATTTATTTTCTGTGTCTTACACCGGTCAGTACTGCGTACTGTCCGACTCGAGAACGTCCGCCGCGGGCGTCCGACGACCGCAGCTGGGACAGAACGACCAGTCGGACCGGATCTCGTCGCCACACTCACAGAACAATCGTCGCGACGCCTTTTCGCCGCAGTTGGGACAGTAGACGTGGTCGCCCTCAAGGTGGTCGCCACACTGGTTGCACTGCACACCGTCGTCACGTGGCTGGGACGCTGTCCGTTCGTGTGACTGATCTGGTCGCTGGTCGTCACCCGCTGTCTCACGGGTCCGGTCGACATCGACCGCACTCAGTTCGTCCGACGCGTCTGTCGGACTGTCGAGCGAGATCGAGATGGTGACGTCCTGTGGTGATGGCGAATCGCGCGCTCGCGTGCTCGCGCGATCGAGTCCTAACTCCCGTAATCGCGTATCGAGTCGGTCGTCGACGCGATCACGCACGAGGTCGTCGATCGCACCCGCGTGCTCCCGTTCCGCATCGGAGCGTGTGTCACTCCCCCGAGTCACCTCGTCCTCGAGATATGCGCGAAGTGCCTCCCGCATGGCTTCGCTCTTGGACGCCTCGAGGGCCTCGAGTTGCGCGACGAGGTCGTCGTCGGCACGGAACGTGATCTTACTCATCGGCGAATTACGTTGGTGTTGTCACGCCACCTATATCAATCATGCTGCTGTTTGCCATTTCCAACACGTTCTCGCCGCTTCGAATAATAACCCTTATGTGCACTACGGCGGCTACGTTTGAGTGCGAAGTGCCCGCCCTTAGCTCAGACTGGTAGAGCAGTCGACTGTAGATCGACTTGTCCCCCGTTCAAATCGGGGAGGGCGGACTTCCTTTCTCGTCGAAGTACAGCAGACACCGAATAGCCCGCCGTCTTGCGATTTTACCCCGCTCGAGACGACCGCAAATTCTGATTGGAACAAGGATCTTGTTGGGGGTCCGCGCCCTCTGGCGAATTCCATAGCAGAGACGTGGCACGTGAGTCGTCACTCTCCGGGCTGCCGTGGCCGTATGATACGGGTGACATCGTCTGACAGACACCTCCGTCGCATGTGAGCTGATTCCGTGGTCCATCACTGGCCGTCGTCCAATTGTGTTAATTTTATGTAGTATGATAGCTTTATATCGACGCTTAGCGTGTGGTCCTGCGCTCATGGCAACAGCAAAAGCCCACCAGATACAGGTCTCTGACATGATGTGCAACGGCTGCGAAGACACGATACAGCACGAGCTGCGCCACGCCGACGGTGTCAAACGAGTCAGCGCAAACCACATTGAGGGAACAGTCGAAATCGAGGGCGACGACCATCTCGATCTCGAGAACCTGGCCGACACGATCAACGACCTCGGGTTCACCGCTACATAATCGGCTCGAGGTCGCTCTCGTCTTTTCGGTCGTTGATGGGAGCACCGGAGCGTCACCGACACCGATGCTGTATGACTAGCTGAGAGTGACTCAGAGTGCGAAGATACGATCCATCTCCGCGTCGGTCAGCTCGAAATCGAAGACGTCGATGTTTTCGCGGAGGTGCTCGCGGGACGAGGCTTTCGGAATCGTCGACACCTGCTCCTGCTGGAGCAGCCAGCGGAGCGCGACCTGTGCTGCCGTCTTGTCGTATGTCGCGCCGATCTCGGCCAGCGTCTCGTCGGTCGCGATTTGCCCCTCAGCCAGCGGGCTGTAGGCGGTCAGCATGATCTCGTTGTCCCGGCAGAACTCGAGCAGGGCCGACTGATCACGGTAGGGATGGTACAGTACTTGATTCGTCAGGATCGGCGTCTCGGAGGCGGCCACCGCCGCTTGCAAGTGCGCGATCGAGAAGTTACTCACGCCGATATGCCGAACCGAACCTTCGTCCTGCAGTCGGTTCATGACCGCGATCGTCTCGTCGATGGGGACGTCCGGGTTCGGCGCGTGAATCAACAGCAGGTCCACGTACTCCGTCCCGAGACGCTCGAGCGATCGCTGGAACGACGCGAGTGCGTCGTCGCGTCGCAGGTTCTCTCGGAGGAGTTTCGTCGTCACGAAGACGTCGTCCCGATCGACGCTCGAGTCGGCGATTGCTGTCCCGATCGCGTCTTCGTTGTCATACATCTGGGCGGTATCGACATGTCGATAGCCGAACTCGAGTGCGGTCGTTACGGCCTCGGTACACTGCGTTCCCGTCATCGGCCAGGTGCCGAGGCCGAGTGCTGGAACGTTGACACCGTGGAGCGACACGGATTCCATACCAGAACTAGCACAGTGTCGTTACAAAAAGCTGCAGTGGGCAGTGATTGGAGGCGGCGATCGCAGTCCCGGGCCGTCTGGCGCTGGTCGGGTCTCTCACGGAGGGTGTGGGAGTGCGGTGAACGTCCTCGGCCTGCTCCGAACACATGGCTCGAGCGCGTTTCGGGCACGCGAATCGGTCACGATTTCGTGACCTGCTCTCGCACTAACCTGTACGTGGCCGTTTCAGTCGCCGACGAGTCGACAAGCCGTCCCTACTGCTTGCTAGTCTCTCGAGTCCGTGAGTTCCACACGACCGACCTGACAGCCGTTGAATCCCGCCTGTTGTGTCAGCCTATCCGTCCCCAGTCGCACGTAACAGCCGTCTTGTGTGGGTAAACCGGGTCGAAACAATGAGTCGGTGTGCCGTCGCCTGTCGTGAGACCCCGTGAAGATGTTCAACCGATCAGCACAGGATTCGCACTCGTCGGCGACCGAGGCGGACGCTCGTGACTCGACGACGGCGGTTCGTCTCGAGGCTGTCACCCACCAGTACGGATCGAGTGGTGGTCGGCTCCGCTCGAGCGACGAGCGAACGGTGACTGCGCTCCGTGACGTGTCGTTCGACGTGCCGATGGGCGCTATCGTCGGACTCGAGGGGCCAAGCGGGAGCGGAAAGTCGACGATCTTGCACGCGGTCGCGGGGCTGCTGGTGCCGACGGAGGGTCGCGTGCTGTTGTGCGGGACCGACCTCACGACACTGTCCGACGCGGCGCGGACCCGGATGCGGCGGCGTCACATCGGCATCGTCTTCCAGCGGTTTCACCTTCTGCCGTCGCTGTCTGCTCGCGCGAACGTCGCGTTACCGCTCGTGCAGGCCGGCATCTCGCGTTCCGACCGGCGAGCACGTGCGACGGCGCTGCTCGAGGCGGTCGGACTGGGGGATCGCGGCACACACTTACCCGGCGAATTAAGCGGCGGTGAGCGCCAGCGCGTCGCGATCGCCCGGGCGCTGTCGACGGATCCGGACGTGATCGTCGCCGACGAGCCGACGGGCGAACTCGACACGGCAACTGGGACGGACGTCCTCGAGTTGCTCACCGACATCGGCCGCGATCGGGCGGTGCTGGTCGCGTCACACGACGCGGCCACGCTGTCGGTCACAGATCGCGTCATCACGCTTTGTGACGGTCGGGTGGACGATGTCCGATGAGTCAGACGACCCGTCCGACGACCTCGAGACGCGGCGACGCAGGCGGTGGACTGGGCTGGTCTCCCTGACGGTCTCGCGGTGGTGGCAGCGAGCGACGGGGACGACGGCGGGCCGGATCGTCTCGACTGTCGCCGCCGTCGCGCTGACGATTGCGTTCTTGCTGGTGGTGACAGGGATCGCGCTTGCGCTGGCCGACGGCGGCGTCACGACCACCGACGACGCGACCGTCCGTATTCTACCGGACGAACAGCAGACGTTGTCGTCCGTCGACGGGGTCGAGGGACCGCGCCTCGGGGCGACCAACGAGCGGGCCAGACAGCTTCGCGCACACGACGGCGTCGCACACGCCTCGCCGGTACTGATCGAAACGGGCCGTCTCGAGGCAGGTGGCGACCCACAGACCGTCCAACTCATCGGCGTCGTTCCGGATGGCACGTCGCGGACCGTTGCGGGGCTTCCGCTGGACCGCCTCGAGGAAGGGGATCCACACTACGCGAACGGCTCGTATGACGGCCCACGAGCGGGCGAGATCGTGCTCTCGCGCACCGCTGCAGACCGGCTCGGTGCGTCCGCTGGTGACGAGGTGACTGTCTCCATGGGACCGATTCGGTCGAGCGACCTCTCGGTGACGGTGACGGCGGTCGCGGATACTGACGGCGGCGAGGACGGCGCACCGGTCGCGCTCGTCCACGCGAGCGAACTCCAGTCGCTGTCCGGAGCCGCCGACGGGGAACTCGCCGATCGGGTGGTGGTCTGGGGTGACGCCGAGATCGCGCAGTCGGCTGCCGCCGATGCCTATCCAAAGGCGTCGGTCACGGTCTCTGGTACGACCGATCCCACCGCGCTGTTCGAGGACGGGCTGGCGTTTGCGACCAGCGCGATCGCGCTGATCGTCGGCGTGACGATCTGTGCGTCGTTCGTCGCGACGACGATGGGGATGACTGTCGACGAGGATCGACGGACGCTCGCCGTCCTCGAGTCGATCGGCGTCCCCACGCGGGGCCGTCTCGCCGTGATCGCGATTTCGACGGGAATTACGACGCTCGTCGGATCGGTCGTGGGTGTCGGGCTCGGCGCGGCAGGAATCGCCGGTGTCAACGCGGTCGCGGGCGCGACCGTCGCGCCGGGCGCGGTCGCACAGTTCCATCCGCTGTTCGTGCCCTACGGGATCGCCGTCGCCGTGCTGTCGGGGCTCGTCGCCGTTCCCTATCCCCTGGCAGTGGCCGCGCGAACGTCCGTCCTGTCGGAGGTGGGCCGATGAGTGTGAGCCGAGCGGTCGTGCGGCTGCGTGCGGTCATCGGGCTTGCACTCGCACAGCTGCGCCGATCGCCCGGACGAACCGTCCTGACTGTGCTCGCGGTCACGCTGGCGGTGCTCTCGGTGACGGTGCTTGCGAGCCTCGGCGCGGGCGTCATCGAAAAGAGCGAACAGGGGCTGGACAACGCCAACCGAGACATCTGGATCTCTCGATCACCGGTCGATCCGGCGGCCAGTGGCGCGGAAAACCCGATCGCCGGCTCACACGGCGTGGCTGCCGAACTCACCGCACGGGACGATATCGCGTCGGCCTCTCCGATCGCGATGTACGATGTCTACGTCGGCTCGAGTCCATCCGACCTCGAGCGCCGGCCCGCAGTCGGTGTCCAGGCGACCCACGACGGGTTCGACTTCCAGGCGGGGCGCGGATTCGACATCGACGACGACGCTGCCGCCAGTCCCCCACCGGACGATCCCCAGCGCCGTGAGCTCGTACTCGATCCGCGGGTCGCCGACGAACTGGGGGTGTCGGTCGGTGAGACGATTTACATCGGGACCAGCCGGCACACGGCAGCGAACAACGAGTTCACTGTCGTCGGCATCTCGGGGTACTACTCGCAGTATCTGGGCTCGCCGACGGTGACGGTCCCGCTCGGCGACTTACAGGCCGTCGCCGGGACATCGGGCACCGATCGGGCGACGTTCATCACCGCCGACGTGGCCGCAGACGCCGACCGCGACGCCGTCGCAGCAGACCTCAGCGAGCAGTACCCCGAGTACGATGTCCGGACCAGCGACAACCAGGTACAGTCGATGCTCGAGGAACGCACGGCCCTGCTCGCAAGCGGCGCGACGCTGGTCGGGCTGGCTATCCTCGGCGGAATCATTCTGACGGCCAACCTGTTCGCGCTCGTGGCTCACCAGCAACGCGAGGAGCTCGCGGCGCTGCGGGCGATCGGGCTCTCGCGTGGCCTGCTCGCCGGCACGATCGGCACGCAGGGACTCGTCATCGGCCTGCTCGGTGGCGTTCTCGCCGTTGCGGCGACGCCACTGGCCGTCCTCGGGTTGAACCGGTTCTCGGCGTCGGTGCTCGGCTTCGAGCAACTCCTGCAGACACCACCCGATATCTACGCTGGCGGGTTCGCACTCGCGTTCGTCGCTGGGACCATCGTCGCGGTCGTCGCCGGCTGGCGGGCCGGTCGCTACGCCCGGGTCGAACATCTCGAGGCTTGATACGGCCTCCTGTCGGTCAGTGCTGGTGGGACCGCGACCGTCCGGCGGGCCCACCGGTCACTCGGGACAGCAGACCGTCTGACGCCGTCGGTTGACCCCTGACGCGATCGCGGAGTGACAGCCGAACGTGCCTCGAGGTCGCCGGAAACGTGGCCCTTATGCGCCGTTCGTCCCTACCCTGGCTCCATGACTGACGGGGACGTCGCGGCGTTTACCCACCTCGGCGCAACGGTTCGCGGGGCGCTCTCCGAACGCGGCTTCTCGCAGCCGACGGCACCGCAGCGACTGGCGATCCCACCGCTGTCTGCCGGCGAGAACACGCTCGTGATCGCACCGACCGGGAGCGGCAAGACCGAGACGGCGATGTTGCCCGTTTTCGATCACCTGGTCGCTGACGAGGGAGAGGCGAGCACAGCGAAGCGATCCACGTCGGAGGGGTCCTCCGACAACGGGCCACCCGAGGGGTTCGGCGCGCTCTATATCACGCCGTTGCGGGCGCTCAACCGCGACATGCGCGAGCGTCTCGAGTGGTGGGGGGACTACCTCGACCTCGCGGTCGACGTCCGCCACGGCGATACGACCCAGTACCAGCGGAGCAAACAGGCCGAGGATCCGCCGGACGTGCTGATCACGACACCCGAGACCGTCCAGGCGATGCTCACCGGCGAACGCCTGCGCGAGGCCTTGGCGGACGTCTCCCACGTCGTGATCGACGAGGTCCACGAACTCGCAGCCTCGAAACGAGGGGCACAGTTAGCGATCGGCCTCGAGCGACTCCGCGATCTCGCGGGGCCGTTCCAGCGGATCGGCCTCTCGGCGACCGTCGGTGACCCCGGCGAAGTCGGGCAGTTCCTCACCGGCGGGCGGCCATGCGAGATTCGCGAGATCGATGTGGGGAGTAATGTCGATGTAACGGTTCGCCAGCCAGAGATTACCGACGAGGACGAGCGGTTGGCGGGGGAACTGATGACCGAGCCGGATACGGCCAGTCACGTCCGGCTGATCCGTGACCTCGTCGCGACCCACGAGTCGACGCTGATCTTCGTCAACACGCGCCAGACCGCGGAGGCGCTCGGTTCGCGATTCAAGGAGCTCGAGTTGCCGATCGGCGTCCACCACGGTTCGCTCTCGAAGGAGGCCCGGATCGACGTCGAGGACCGGTTCAAGGCCGGCGACCTCGACGGCCTGCTGTGTACGTCATCGATGGAGCTGGGCATCGACGTGGGCCAGGTCGATCACGTGGTCCAGTACAAGAGCCCCCGGCAGGTCACGCGGCTCCTCCAGCGGATCGGGCGGGCGGGCCACCGCCAAGATGCGGTCTCGAGCGGGACGATCGTCACGACCCGCCCCGACGATACGTTCGAGGCACTGGCGATCGCCCGCCGGGCCCGCGACGGCGAGGTCGAACCGGCAGCGATCCACGAGGGAAGTCTGGACGTGGTGGCGAATCAGTTGCCGGCGATCGTGCAGAGTCGCGGCGATACGGACGTCGACGAAGCCGTCAAAACCATCACGCGCGCGTACCCGTTTCGAAATGTGTCTGCGGAGACGATTCGCGAGATCGTCTCCGAGCTGGACCGCAACCGGATCATCTGGTTCGACGAGGGCGAGGACCGCATCGAGACCACCGGCGGCACCTGGCAGTATGTCTATTCGAATCTCTCGATGATCCCCGACGAGGAGACCTACGAGGTCCACGACATTGCCTCGGGCGGCCAGATCGGGACCCTAGACGAGCGGTTCGTCGTCAACTTCGCCCAGCCGGGCGAGGTGTTCATCCAGCGCGGCGAGATGTGGCGGATCGCCGAGATCGACGACGACGAGGCCCGGGTCAAGGTGAGCCCGATCGAGGATCCCGCCGGCGAGGTGCCGTCGTGGATCGGCCAGGAGATACCCGTCCCTGCCGCGGTCGCCGGCGAGGTCGGCGAGCTCCGGGCCGTCGCCGAGCCACAGCTTCAGTCGGGAGCCGACGCCGCCGCAGTCGGGCGCGAACTCGCTGGCCGGTACCCGAGCGACGAGTACACGCTGACCGAGGCCTGCACGCAACTCGAGCGACAGGTCGACGCCGACGCGCCGATGCCGACGACCGACCGGCTCGTCCTCGAGCGCCAGGGGCGGACGATCGTCCTGAATGCACCGTTCGGCCACATGGCAAACGAGACACTCGGGCGGCTGCTCTCTGCCCTGTTGGGCCAGCGGGCCGGCTCGTCGGTCGGCCTCGAGACCGACCCCTACCGGATCGAACTCGAGGTGCCGACGTCGATCGCGACCAGCGATGTGCTGGACGTGCTCTCCGAGACCGACCCCGACCACGTCGAGGCGATCGTCGAACTCGGGCTCAAGCGCTCGGACGCGCTCGCGTTTCGGCTCGCACAGGTCTCGGCGAAGTTCGGCGCGCTCAAGCGCTGGCAGAACACGGGCTCGGGTCGGATCTCCAACGACCGGTTGCTGGCAGCGCTCGAGGACACCCCGATGTACGAGGAGGCGATTCGAGAGGTGTTCCACGAGGATCTGGATATCAACCGTGCGAGTGCGGTACTCGAAACGATTCAGTCGGGCGAACTCGAAGTAGTGACCCACCGCGGGCGGACGCCGGTCGGACAGGGTGGCCGGTCATCGGGTGGCAAGGAACTGCTCGCACCCGATAACGCCGACGCGAGCGTCATCGAGACGGTTCGCGATCGAATTCACGACGACCGGGTCATTCTGCTCTGTACCCACTGCACGGAGTGGAAAGTGAAGACGAAAGTCAAGCGCGTCCCCGACCAGCCCGAGTGTCCCGAGTGTGGCTCGACCAGAATCGCGTCGCTGAATCCGTGGGCTGACGAGGTCGTTCAGGCGGTTCGTGCCGAGGAAAAGGACGACGAGCAACGGGACATGACCGAGCGCGCGTTCCGGGCCGCGAGTCTCGTCCAGAGCCACGGTAAGCAGGCGGTGATCGCGATGGCTGCCCGCGGTGTCGGCCCACACAACGCTGCCCAGATCATCAACAAGCTCCGCGAGGACGAGGCTGAGTTCTACCGGGACATCCTCTCGAAAGAACGCGAGTACGCCCGGACCCAGTCGTTCTGGGATTGACCGGTCATTGGGCGACGAACGACTCTTCCATCTCCGTGGGAGTGATCACCTCGAGCTCGCCAGCGGATTCCAGTTCGTTGAGGTAGCTGACCGTCTCTCGAAGCTCCGACTGGGAACTTCCGTCGAGTCGGGTGAACGCCAGCGACGTGATACCGCCTAGCTCCGCGGTGAGATCGAGCGCCGTCCGCGCCTCCTCGGCGCTGAGGCCGGTGACTCGCGAGCAGAGCTGTGGATTCATCGCGGCACCCTGTGATGGGTAGCGACCGGCGAACGCGAGGCTGTGGTTCTCTGAGACGGCCTCGAGGACCTCCCCGTTGTACTGGCCGACCGGATACGAGAAGTAGCGCGCGCCTTCCTCGTAGCCGTTGTCCTCGAGCCACGCTTTCGCGTCGCTGACCTCCGTTTCCGGGTCGCGTCCCGACAGGGTGGTGAGATTCTGGCCGTGCATCGAATGACTCCCGATCGTCCAGCCGGCGTCGGACAGCTCCGTGATCTGGTCGGAGAGCAGGTGGTTGCCCGTCGCGCTTTCGTCTTCGCGAACCCGGCTCGGGACGATAAACGACGTTGCGGGATACCCGTACTCGTCGAGAATCGGGAATCCGTGCGTGTAGATGGACTCGTGGCCGCCGTCGAAGTGTACCATGACCTTGCCGACGTCCGGCGTGGGGGCAAACCGCAGGTCATCGATCCAGATCGACCCCTTGTCGTCGTCGGCGGTCCAGCGGATGATCTGGACCTCGGTGATCGCGGTCAGGTCGGGCTCGCCGTCGACGCTGTCGACGCCGAAATTATTGTGGACGAGCGGCGTGTCCTTGTGCATTCGCTGCCTGAAGATCATCCGATTCTCGTCCCCGTCGAGTAACTGGATGACTATGTCAGCCTCGTGTTCCGTCGCCATCGCCATGGTCGGTCGCACGCCCGTGAAATCCTGTGGCTCGTCCAGTTTCCGGACGATCCGGAACTGGTTGTCGGATCCCGACTCGAGCCGTGCGGACTGCGAGCCGGTGTACGCACGCTCTTGATCGGCGGTGAGCGTCCCGAGTGGCACGTCCCACGCGTCCACGTTCTCGAAATCGTCGAACTGTTCGGTCGTCGGCTGGTCAGAGCTGGGGCCGTCGCCCGATTCTTCGGACGTCGAACAGCCGGCGAGAGCGGCTACGAGAGCGGCGCTGAGATACGTTCGTCGTTTCATTGCTGGCGACCGCTTGCGCCACGGTGCAGTATATTGTTATTCTCGATTGTCAACAGCGTGTTATACGTCATAGAGTCGGGAAAACACGGCACACATCGCATGCACGCCGGGAACGCATCGGCTTCCGTGATCGGGCGCTGCCGTTCCACATAGTCTTCGAATACACGGGTTACAGGGCCGCCGTATCGAGTAGTGAGTTCGGACTGACTGCAGGCACCGTGCCTGCGTCTCGTAACCCTCGCCGTACGAGACCTGTAGGTCGAGGTTGTCGTGTCCCGTGAACGGCAGTGTGAGCGCTCGAGCGCCTATCGGCGCGAGTTGCCGATCCGTAACGGCCATACGGATTGCTCTCGTCATCCCCGCTATGAAATTCGCACCGGGGGCCTGGAAGTACGCCATCGTCCCTTTGCTCGCCGCGCCGTTTGCGCTTCTTTATAGCGCCACCGTCGGGCTCGTCGCGTTTGCGCTTGGCGCGGGAACCCTCGCGTTCTTTCGCGACCCGGAGCGGACGCCGCCAGCGACCGGTGTCGTCTCGCCGGCCGACGGGACCGTCTCCGTCCTTCGCGAGGAAGGCGATCGGGTCCGGCTGGGCGTCTTTATGAACGTCTGGCACGTTCACGTCGTTCGCGCTCCGTTCGCGGGCCACGTGACCGGCGTCGAACACGTCCCCGGCGCGAATCGACCCGCGTTCTCGAAGGAATCTGACCGAAACGAACGCGTGCACGTCCGTCTCGCGTCGGACTCCGCGAACCTGCCGTCGGCACCTGCCGAGGCAGCGACGACCGGAGACGACTCCACGACAGCGGTCGACGGACCGGGCCACGATGCTGCGGTCACACTGATCGCCGGCGCGTTCGCCCGTCGCATCCATCCCTACGCCGACCCCGGTGACGACGTCTCGCGTGGCGACCGCATCGGTCACATCGCCTTCGGCAGCCGCGTCGATCTGCTCTTTCCGCCGACGGTCGACCGCGAGGACGTCGCTGTCGACATCGGCGACTCGATGACTGCCGGAGAAACCGTCGTCCTCGAGTCGTCGCCCCAGCCAACGACCGATCGATCCGGTCACGAACAGTAAGCTTCGCGCTCGGTCATTCGTTCTCGCCCATCCCCGCTGCTCTGGCCGACAGCCGACCGTTTCGACGGATAAACGATTCGTTCAGTGCGGCTGACTCCGCTGAATCCGCCGTAACCGATCGAAACGGTCGCGTCGCTATTTGCTGCTGGCAGACGAACAAAACGCCGTCCACTGATTCCGATGGCCAGTCCACCTTCGATCTCCGACCAGGGATCCGCTGGCTCGAGTTCGACGACAGAGTCCGCTGACGACGCTCATGGCGTCCTCGAGCGAGTGACACCGGAACTCGTCACCTCGATCCGCGCGGTCGGGTTCTGGACAGCGATCGCCATGCCGTTTCTCTATTTGCCGCTGCTCGCGACCGGGCTGTCGTCTTCGTTCGACGGCATCCTGTTCGTCTGTCTGGTCGTCGGGAACTGCCTCGCATTGTACGTCGGCCACCCGCATCACCAGTAGGCGCTTCACATCGGTTTCGGGCAGGGTTGCCGTTCGCCGATCGACGAGCCCGTCGGGTTGATTCGCGCTCTCGACTTACAGCCCCCAGGTGAGTTCCCGACGAATCGCGCGTCGTTTGACGAGGACGAAGCCGACCGCGATGAGTCCGAACCCGACCAGCGTCACGGTCTCGATTGCTTCGTCGAGATAGAGCCAGCCGACGATCGCGGTGACGATCGGGGCCACGTACGAGACCATATTGATCTCGACGGCACCCAGTCGCTCGAGCAGGTCGAAATAGATGAGAAAACCGACTGCGCTCGCGCCGAATGCGAGGACGGCGAGCGCCCCGATCGCTTCCGGGTGAGTCCACGCGGTCGGCTCGAGCGGTTCGCCGATCGCGAGGCTCACGAGATGGAGAACGACCGCGCCGCCGAGCATCGACCAGGCTTCCATCGTCTCGATCGGCAACGCGGCATCGAGGCGGCGGGTGAGGACGCTGCCGAGTGCGAACGCCGCTGCTGCACAGAAGACGAGTCCCTTCGAGACGGCGTCGGCTGCGAGCAGGTTCGACGGGGTCGGCTGGACGATCACTGCGACGCCGGCGAGGCCGACGAGGACACCGATCACGCCGACCGGCGAGAGGGCGTCGGTCGGAACGAGCAGCCGCGCGAAGCCGGTGCTCAACACCGGTGAGAGACTCACCAGAATGGCCGCGGTAGCTGCCGGCGTGCGCTGCTGGCCGACGAACAGGAACGCGTGATAGGCCGCGATCAACAGGATGGCACCGACGGCGACCTGTCCCCACTCGGCTCGGTTTCGAGGCCGCCACGGCTCGACGACCATCGCTGCATAGCCAAGCATCACGACACCAGCGATATCGTATCGAAACGCCGCAAACAGAAGCGGCGGAAAATACGAAAGCCCTGCACTGATCGCAACGAATGCACCGCCCCACAGCGTCGCGAGCGTCACGAACAGCCCGAGATTTCGATACCGGTTCACAGCGGCTCTCTCGGAGGTGAGCCACCCTTTGTATTTCGATTCAGACTATCCGACCTGAATCGGACTCGAGCGTGATACTGTCACGTCAGCGTGCGGTAGAGCGCGCCACGACGGTCAGTACGACTGCACGTCGTCGGTTGTGGACCGCCCTCTCCCTCTCAGAGCGGCGGTCGTCCGCGGAGCTCGGGCTCGTCCTCCGTCGTCCGGAACTGCTCGAGTAAGGGTTTGATGTCGTCGAACCCCTCCGCCAGGACGATGTCACCGCTTCGGAGGTCGTACTCGATGATGTCGTAATCAGCGAGCCGTGGCAGGTGGTTGTGGACGAGGGAGACGTAGACGCGCTGTCGGGTTTCCTTCTCGAGTGCGTGGGTACTGACGTCCAGTTCCCAGGCGGCGATCTGGGTGACGAGGTCCTCGAGGTTGGCGGTCCGGTTGTCCGCTAACTCGTAGAGCAGAAACCGCCGCTCGGATTCGGCAAGCAGGGAACAGGCCGCTTCCATCCGACTGGCGTTCGTCGGGCTCATACATCGACCAAGCACCCAGTGGTATTACACCTACTGCCAACACAGATTGGGTCCCGATCGATCGACCTGCCTCTCAGAGATCGATATTTGTCGAAGCTGGTCGAGTTAGCGTCTGTCGATGCCGTCTGAGCAGATACCGTTAGCACAAATGACGGTTCACGCTGGGTGTATTCCGGTGGGGTACCAACCCACTCGGGAGCCGACCGAGGGGCTCCCGAGACGTACTGTGACATATGTTATCTCAGACGACATAATTAAGTGGTGGACCGACATACTCGGGTGTATGGCCGCTCACGGCCGGTCCGCACTGCGGGACCTGTTCGACGAGTCGCCCACACCCCACATTGCCCATCCCCCTCGGACCCACCATCGTGATTTCTACGTCGCTACCGACGGGTCCTTCCGGGAGTCGGGCGGTGGACTGGGCGCTGTTATCGAAACGCGCGACGGCACCCGCGTCGCACGCGTCGCGACGACGGACACGCCGCCGGACAACAACGTCGCCGAGTATCGGGCGCTGCATCTCGGACTCGACGTGCTCGCCGCGCGAGCGCCACGAGACGCCGCCGTCGGCGTCCTGATCGACCACGACGCGCTCGCCAGCAACGTCAACAACGCCATCCTCGCAGCTCAACACCCCGACGGGAAATCACCCCGCCCGATTTCAGTCCCGGCTGCGACACGGTATCACTGGCGGGGCATTCAGGCCCGTCTCTGTGGGTTCGACGAGGTCCGGGCCGCTCGCATCGACAGCGATCAAAACCCTGCCCACCCGCTTGCGAACGCACCGGAGCAGTACCGCCACGTCAACCGAACGTCCGATCGATGTGTCCTCCCCGAGACGCCGGAGCCGAGCGCTGCCACCGAATTCCCACCACCGTCTCGAGCCGACCGCAACGGCCCCGGCGGCGGTCGTGCCTCGGACTGATCGCTCGACGGCAGCCGTATCCGGCGGCGAGGGCCGGCCCGAACCGTCATCGTTTTCTCACCGCTCGAGCAACTCCTCCCCGATGAGTCTCCGCGTCGCGGTCGCCGCCCCGTTCATCCAACACGGCACGCGTCGCCTCAAGGAAAACGAGTTCGTCGTTGCCCTCTCGCTCGACCGAGACTGGTTCTCGCCCGACCAATCGAAGCGACTGATCGATGTCGCGACGAAAGAGGGGCTGCTCGAGCGAACCGACGACGGGCTCGACGTAACGTTCGATCCCGCCGAGGTGACGGTACCCGAGGAGTTCATGCCCGACGAGGACCTCCTGCGGGAGCGGTCGGCGTTCGAACGCGTCCTCGACTCGCTGGTCGCCGAGGGGATGGAAAAACACGAAGCCGTCGGCGCGATCAACACCCTTCAAGGGGAACTCGGGCTCACGATCGAGGCCGCAGCAGTCGTTTACGCCCGCCGCGAGGGCTTCGAGGTCGACGAGCTCGTCCCGATCGCCCGCGCGGCCCTCCGCGACACCGAAGACAGTTAGTCTCGACGGCCTGAGCCACGCGTATGGTCGAAGATCGGATCACCGACGGTCGACGGATCGCCGAACTGCTCTCGAGCGAACTCGACGGTCGCGAGGACGGCGACCTCGCAGCCGTTGCCGTGACGAACGCCGACCGCGACGTCGAACCGACGGCCGAAGGCGCGCGTGCCTACGACGTCACCTGCAGCGACGAGCGAATCGCCCGTGTCTTTCTTCACGAGGACCGGGCACACCTCGAGTTCGAAACGGGCCAAGATGTCGCAGCCGATGCCGCGTCGGACGCCGACCTCCGAGTTCGACCGAAGGCGACGACGCCGCCGCGAACGCTCGTCTTCGTCGAGAGCGGCGCGGAAGTCAAGCGGGTGACGGACGTGGTTCAGGCTGTGAGCCGGTCGCTCTGAGAACTACCGTGATCGGGTGTGGATATCGCCCAGTCGAGCACTCGTTCGGCAGGTAAACGCAAGCGTTACTGCTGTCTTTCAAATATCGAGTTATCGTCTCATACGGTCTGCTATCACTGGTTACCGGTGCACCCGCAGGACAGGTCGCGGGTGCGCCGGAACTAACTGATAGGTGCCCGTCTCACTCGAGCCCGGCGACAACCGCCGGAACAGCCGTCGCAACCGCTTCTTGCTCGACGTGTGCGACGGCGCGCGGATCGGGGTCGGGGCCGTCCTCGAGCAGCACCTGCACCGCGGTCAATCCGGCCTCGGTCGCGCCCTGGATGTCGGCCTCGACCTCGTCACCGACGTAGACCGCTTCGGCGGGTGTGACGTTCAGTTCGTCAGTGATCGCCTCGAACGCACGAGGGTCGGGTTTCCCCGCCTCGAGTTCGCCGGTGACGACGGCGGCGTCGAAGGCCCCCTCCCAGCCCAGCGTCTCGAGTTTGTCTCGCTGGGCGCGAACGGGGCCGTTCGTAAGCAGGCCAACTCGATACTCGCCGCGTAAGTCCGCGAGCATGGCTTCGACGCCGGGCAGGGGCTTGAGGGCGTCGGCGATCGTCTCGCGATACGCTGTTGCAACGGCGGCCGGGTCGGTGTTGCTGTCGGTGTCCGCGAGCAGGTCGGCGAAAATGGGTTCGCGCGTTTCGGTCGTGAGGTTTCGCCGATGGGCCGCGAGATACGCCTCGCGTGTAAGCGATGGCGCACCCGTGGTGGCCGTGGCCTCTTCGAGGATGGTCGCCCGATCCCGCTGGGGAACGGCGAGCGTGTAATCGAGATCGAAGACGACCGCCTGTGGCATAGCCATGAGAGGGGGCTCGAGCCGGTTGAAGCTTTCTGTTCTGCCGGGTCGACTTAGTCGTCGCTCGCTCGGCCAGTTCGGCTGCGTCCCCGCTCGAGCAGCGAGACGAAGACGGGTTCGAGCCGGCTCGAGTACTGCATGAGTGACGTGCCGAGGATGCTCATGACGAGGACGTAGCCGACGGCGACGGCGTAGATCGTCTCGGCGGTCTCTGTGGGTATCCCGCTGCCGGCGCCGGTGAGCGCGACACTCGCGATGATCAGCGAGAACTCGCCGCGGGTAGCCATGCCGAGCCCGACGCGCAGCGACCGGCGCTCGTCGAGGTCGTAGATCCGACCTCCGAGGTAGCCGCTGACGAGCTTTGGCGGCGTCGTCACGATCACAGCGGCAACGATGATCCCGACGACCGAGAGCGTAAACAGCCCCGGATCGGTGACGAGCCCGATCCAGAAGAAGAAGATCGCCGCGAAGGCGTCCCGAAGCGGCTCGAGCAGCCGCTCGAGGTCGTGGACGTGATCGGTTCCCGAAAAGGCCATGCCGACGAAGAAGGCGGCGACGGCCTCGCTGACGCCTAACGCGAGTGCGATGCCGGCAACGAGGACCGTGACGCCGAGCGCTCGGACGACGACGAACTCGTTGGTGTCGGCCTCGAGAAAGCGCTGGAAGAAGTCGGTCCCGTACGTGACCAGCGCGAGCAGCGCGAGGATGACGACGATCGCGATCGCGATCTGGCCCGCGGCCGCCCCGAGATCGCCCCCGCCGAGGACGAGCGCGGAGACGATCGCCAGGTAGACGGCGATAAACAGGTCCTCGTATACGAGCGTCCCCAACATCGGTTCCGACTCGGCGTTAGCGATCCAGCCCAGATCGAGCAGCGACTTCGTGATGATCGCGCTTGAGGAGATGTAGACGACGCCGGCAGTGAGGATGGCCGCGAGTGCGCTCCCGAAGACGAGATAGCCGAACAGCAGTCCGATCCCGAAGTTGAGCGCGAGGTCGATCGTGCCCGCCTTGCCGATCCGATCCTTGCTCGCGAGTAGCCGCTCCAGATTGAACTCGAGACCGAGGAAGAACAACAGGAGGACGATTCCGAGCTCCGCACCGACGACGACGAAGTCCGTGTCGCCGAGTGCGAGCCCCCCGAGCGCCGCCAGGAGGTCGACGCCGCCGACGGCAACCTCGCTGCCGGCGAGGTCGGGGAGTTCGCCGAGGACGTTCGGTCCCAGCACCATCCCGGTGATGATGTACAACGGAATGACGGACTGGTCGATCCGATTCGCGACGATGCCGGCGAGTGCGACCGCGGCAAAGAGTATTCCCACGTCGACGAGTGCCGTCTCAGTTGCCACTATGGCTCACCTCCGACGGAGACATCGGTTTAGATCACTCCTCGAACCCGTCTCCGAGCAGTGCTTCGAACTGTGTACAGTCCTCTTGCTCGCCGATGACGACGACCGTGTCGCCGGCCTCGAGGACCGTCTCCGGCGTTGGCGGTGAGATCAACTCATCGCCGCGCTGGATAGCGACGATGGAGACGCCCGTTCGATCACGGACGTCCGACTCAGCGAGCGTCTTACCGGCGACTTCGGCTGTCTCTGTGACGGTGTACCACTCGAGGTAGGTCTCGTCGGACAGCATGGTCTCGACTGCCTCGGCCTGGACCGGCTGGAAGTATGCCCCTTCCAGAATCGTGCCGATCTTCCGGGCGAGCCGATCCGAGACTTCGAACAGTTTGTCGCCGTCAGCGTCCGCGTCCGGTTTCAGGTACACCTCTCGTTTCCCCGTGTTGTGGGTCACGATGACGAGCCGAGAGTCGTCCTCGAGTTCGACCTCGAATTTCTTCCCGACGCCGGGGAGGTCGCTCTCGTAGATGGTCATACCACAACGAGTGGACCGCGCGGCAATAAATGGCATGACCCGTTCACTCTATCGGACGTGGCCGTTCCTGGAGGTCAGTCAGTCGCTACTCGGCCAACCCCTCGATGAGAAACGTCGCGGAGGCGAGATTCGTCGCCAGCGCCGTATCTCGCACGTCACAGATCCGCAACAGTGCCGAGATGTCGGGCTCGTGGGGCTGGGCTCGCAGCGGATCGCGAAGGAAGACGACACCATCGAGGTTCCCCGCTGCGACTTCGGCACCGATCATCAGGTCGCCGCCGTGGGGTCCGGACTCCATGCGCTCGACCTCGAGGTCGGTCTCCTCGCGCAGCCGCTTTCCCGTCGTTCCCGTCGCGATCAGGTCGTACTCCCGAAGCTGTGACTCGTGGGTCTGTGCAAATTCGATGAGGTCTGACTTCTTCCGATCGTGGGCGATCAGTGCGATGCGCGTCATATCGGTCCGTCAACCCCGTGGAGAATAAACGAACCGCTGGTTCCAGCGAGAGACACTGGCTCGTTCGGATCAGTTCGAGCGGTCTTTCTCATCGGAGACGGACACTTCGTGGTGGTCAGAACTCCTCGACGTGTGGCCGCAGATCGAGCTCGAGTGTCCACGCCGACCGGTCCTGCATGACCAGCTGCCAGTACGAGTCGGCGATCGCGTCCGGATCGAGGAACTCGGCCCTATCCCGATCCGGCTGTGTCTCGCGACGTTGCGGTGGCTCGATCTGGCCGTCGATCACGACGTGGGCGACGTGGATCCCCTCGGGACCGAGCTCGCGAGCCATCGACTCGGCCATCCCGCGGGCGGCGAACTTGGCCGCACTGAAGCCGAGCGCGCCGCCGCGACCGCGAACCGCCGACGTCGCGCCGGTGAAGATGATCGTTCCACCGTCATCGGCGAGCATGTCGTCGACGGCCTCCTGTGCACACAACAGGGACCCCTGTGCCGAGACGCGCATTGTCTGTTCGAACTCGTCCGGCGAGATGTCCTGGAGCCCCTTCCAGGCGCCGCCACTTGCGTGATTGACGAGGATATCGACGGGGCCGAACGCGTCGCGAACCTCGCGAAATCCGGCCTCGACGGCTTCGGGATCGGTGATATTGGTTGGGACGGCGAGCGCGTCGTCACCGAGATCGGCTGCCAGCGACTCGAGGAACTCCGCTGAGCGGGCGAATAGCCCCACCTGACAGTCCTCGGCGACGAATTTCCTGGCGATCGATTCGCCGAGTCCGGGGCCGACGCCGGCGATGACAGCAGTTCGTGCCATGGCATGGTCAACGGCAGCACAGCACAAAACCATCGCCATCACTATGACGCGATAGTCTCGCGTCGATCGCACCGCATTGGTATTCAAGACAGGCACTTTTGCCGCCAAGTCCCATGGACCTGTGCATGGGTGTTTTTCGCGGACGTGATGGCAAGCGCCTCGTCTGGACCGGACTCGGGCTGGTCATCGCGGCGCTGATCGGACTCGCCCTCTTCCGGTACGTCGGGACGTTCCTCTTTGCGATCTTCGTCTACTACGCGACGCGGCCACTCTACCGCTGGCTCGACCGCTACATCGACCATCCGAACGTGACGACAACGATCACGATCCTGTTCGTCATCATCCCACTGGTGGCCATCATCGGCTATGCAGGTATCGTCGCGCTCAGAGAACTCGATCAGTTTCTCGCCGCGAGCAACCTCGAGGCGTATCGGGCGCCCTTCCAGCCATACCTTCGATTGGCACACCACGGAAACATCGAGCAGCTGATCAGATCGTTCAGGTCCGGCGCCGGTAGCTCGGTTACGGGGGTACTCCGCCAGGGCCTCCCGAGTGCCGTCCAGCAGTTGGCGTCGATCGCCGGCTTCGTCTTCTCAGTCCTCGCCCGGCTCTTCCTCATGCTCACGATCCTCTTTTATCTCCTGCGAGACGATCACCGGTTACGGCAGTGGTTCTACGATAGCATCGACCACGAGCAGCGGATCGTCGACTACGCAAACGATGTCGATGACGACCTCGAGACGGTCTTCGTCGGTAACCTCGCAGTCATCCTGGTGGCGGCTATCGTCGCCGTCGCCACGTACTACGGTCTCAACTTCCTCGCATCGGGCGGGCCCGTCGTTGGAACACCAGTGTTGCTTTCCCTGCTTATCGGGATCGGAACGCTGATTCCGGCCGTCGGAATGAAGATCGTATACGTCCCGTACGGCCTGCTCTTGCTTGGGCTCGCGGTGACGACGCCGACGCCGCTTTGGCATCCGATCGCGTTTTTGGTCCTTACGTTCGTCGTCGTCGATACCGTCCCCGACTTCTTCGCTCGGTCGTTCCTGTCCGCCCGCAGTGGGATCCACATGGGGTTGGTCCTGCTGGGATACTTCCTCGGAACGCTCGCGTTCGGCTGGTATGGCCTGTTCCTCGGTCCGATCGTCGTCGTTCTCGCGACTCACTTCGCCGACAAGATCTTTCCCGACCTCGTGGACGATCTGCTCGCGAACTGATCTCGGACCGTCCGCGACCGGGCGCTCGAACCACAGTGAGCACACGGCGTCGTCGCGCAGACGAACGTTTTTCGTCGGTGCAGCGTCGATCCACGACGGATGACCGAACTCAGCGCACACCACGTCGGTATCACCGTCACCGATCTCGAGGAGACGCTCGCGTTCTACCGGGACGTGCTCGACCTGTCGGTTGCGAATCGGTTCAGCGTCGGCGGCGAGGCGTTTTCCGACGCGGTCGGGGTCGAGGGTGCAAGCGCCGACTTCGCCCACCTCGAGGCCGACGGCGTCCGGATCGAACTCGTCGAATACGAACCCGAAGGGACGGACACGGCGGCGTCGGAGCTCAATCAACCGGGGGCGAAACATATCGGCCTCTCGGTCGACGACCTCGAGTCGTTCGCTGCGTCACTTCCCGACGACGTGCCGACGATCAGCGGGCCACAGACCACCGAAAGTGGCACCACACTCATGTTTCTGCGCGATCCAGAGGGGAACCTGATCGAAATTCTCGAGGCCTGAGTCGAGCGAGAACACGTGGTCTGATCGAGCAGACGTGTTACGGCCCTCGACAGGCCAGCGTCGATCTCACTTCTTCGACATCGCCATCACACTGCGAACACCTGCGTTTTTCCGCGGCGATATAGACGATGCGACACCGTGAGCAGTGAAAGAGATTCCCAACTGCCGTCGAGACGTTGGTTCCCGTTTCGCCGTCGTCTCGAGGTGTCTCGGTTTCCGTTGTATCTCGTTTGTTCAACAGTGCCGACCGGACCTGGTCGTGAAGACGGCGTGTGATCGTCGTCGCGTTCCGTCGGATTCCCATACCGTAGGCAACTAGAACACGAATGAAGTAGTTACTGTCAAAGGTATTTGGATGCAGACCGGACGGACGCCGTCTCACTCGCATTGTGCTGCGTCGTAGCGTCGGCGCGAGCCGATCGACCGGCCCGTGGATAGCAACCTTTTCGACCGTCCCGAGGCCAGTTCCGGCATGAACTTCTTCGACCGCTTGCACGACCGCATCCGAACGGTCGACAGCGTCGTCTCCGTCGGGCTCGATCCTGACCCGTCGCGCATCCCCGATCACCTCCAGAAACACGACCTCCCCCGGTGGGCGTTCAACCGCCGCATCATCGACGCGACCCACGAACACGCCGCCATCTACAAGCCCAACGCGGCCTTCTACGAGGACCCCGACGGCTGGCGCGCACTCGAGGAGACCATCGCTTACGCCCACGGCAAGGACGTACCCGTCCTGCTGGACGCCAAGCGAGCCGACATTGGAAACACGACCCGCCAGTATGCGAAAGCCCTCGAGACGGTCGACGCGATCACCGTCAACCCCTACATGGGTCGGGACTCGCTGCAGCCGTTCCTGGCCGACGAGGAGTCGGGCGTCTTCGTCCTCTGTCGGACATCGAACCCGGGTGGTGCCGACATTCAGGACCTCGAACTCGCAACCGGCGAACCCGTCTACGAGCGCGTCGCGGCGCTGGCGGACCTCTGGAACGAAAACGACAACGTCGGACTCGTCGTCGGTGCAACCCAGCCCGAAGAACTCGAAGACCTCCGCGAGCAGGTTCCAGAGCTCCCCTTCCTCGTCCCCGGTATCGGCGCACAGGGTGGCGACGCCGAGGCAGCCGTCGAGTACGGGCTGGCAGACGGCGTCGGGCTCGTCAACTCCTCGCGCGGGATCATCTTTGCAGGCGAAGACGAGGGCGAAGACTTTGCCAGCGCCAGCGGTCAGGCCGCAAAGCGGCTCAAGAAGCGGCTCAACCAGTACCGCGATAGCTAGATCGCCGCTCTTCGCGTTTTCCACCGAGCCGGTCGGCTCGGTCGACGCTCAAAACCGGTTGATATCAACGTCGTCGCGCTGTCCCGGCTGAGCCTGCGCGGCGCAGTCGGCACACAGCCCCAGTTCGTCGTCGTAGTGAACGTCGCAGGCGAGCGTGCCGCAGTTTGGACATCGCTGCTGGGCGGGGCGCGATTCGCAGATCTGACAGAGACCGCTGACGCTCATAGCTTGGGGGTACACGCTCGAGGGGCTTGAAAGCGCGCCCGGAACACACGCACTGTCGACTCCCCGCTCGGGAGCCCTACTGTGTCAGACAGTGGCAATCCACGGGAAGCCTTTTGCTGTGTGGGCCTCTAACGGGGCACATGAGCCGTGACCGGGCTCTCCTCGAGCGAGCCCTGGACCGTGGCGAACAGGACGGTGGCAACGTCGAATTCAAGGAGCGACTGTCACGAGACGTCCACCTCGAGGGTGGACGACGCGAGAGTCTAGCTGCACAGCTTCGACACCGCCTGCTGTCCGGTGATGGCGAAGCGACGTACGTCGTCGGCGTCACCGACGACGGCGGCCTCGCTGGCATCGATCCCGACACCTTCTCCGAGACGATGGACGTTCTTTCGTTACTGGCCGAAGAGGCCGACGCACACATCGAGGACGTCCAGACGTGGGGCATCGCTGACGGACTGGTCGGCGTCGCACAGGTACGGGAGGGTGGCGTCCTCGAGACGGACGACGAACACGTCGTCGTCGGGACGGCGGGCCACGTCGACCACGGGAAGAGTACGCTCGTGGGCTCGCTCGTGACGGGCAAAGCCGACGACGGCGACGGGGCGACGCGGGCGTTCCTCGACGTCCAGCCCCACGAGGTCGAACGCGGCCTCTCGGCCGATCTGTCCTACGCGGTCTATGGCTTCGACGACGAGGGGCCGGTCCGGGTTCGGAACCCGAATCGCAAGGCAGACCGCGCCGAAGTCGTCCAGGAGGCCGATCGACTCGTCTCGTTCGTCGACACCGTTGGTCACGAGCCGTGGCTTCGGACGACGATCCGCGGACTCGTTGGTCAGAAACTCGACTACGGCCTACTGGTCGTCGCCGCCGACGACGGTCCCACCCGCACCACACGGGAACACCTCGGCGTGTTGCTCGCGACCGAGCTCCCGACGATCGTCGCGATCACGAAAACCGACGCCGTCGATGCCGAGCGCGTCGAGGAAGTCGAACGTGAGGTCGAACGACTCCTCCGTGACGTCGACAAGTCGCCGCTGCGGATCAGCCGCCACGGCGTCGACGCCGCTGTCGAGGAAATCAGCGAACGCGTCGTCCCCATCGTCGAGACCAGCGCGATCACGATGGACGGCCTCGAGACACTGGACGAACTGTTCGACCGACTCCCCAAGACATCCCAGGATACCGGCGAGTTCCGGATGTACGTCGACCGTAGCTACTCGGTGACTGGCGTCGGTGCGGTCGCTTCGGGAACGGTGATGGCCGGCGAGGTCGAGGCTGGCGACGAACTCCTGATCGGTCCCATGCCTGACGGCCGCTTCCAGGAGGTCGAGGTCCGCTCGATCGAGATGCACTACCACCGGGTCGATCAGGCACAGGCGGGTCGGATCGTCGGCATCGCGCTGAAAGGGATTAAAGAAAGCGCCATCGAGCGCGGCATGGTCCTGTTGCCACGGGATGCTGACCCCGACCCGGTCCGAGAGTTCGAAGCCGAAGTGATGGTGCTCAACCATCCCACCCGCATCGGCGAGGGCTACGAACCGGTGGTCCACCTCGAGACGATCGGCGAGGCTGCCGTCTTCCACCCCGAGAACGGCCGCCTCCTGCCAGGAGACACGGGAACGACCACCGTCGAGTTCAAGTTCCGCCCATATCTTATCGAGGAGGGCCAGAAGTTCGTCTTCCGTGAGGGTCGCAGCAAGGGCGTCGGGACGGTCATCGACGTCTCGCCAATGGAGTGACCGATAGTATCGAGTGCGATCGCCGATCTTGTGAGATCGCGTCGATCGACGTCCGTATTTTGCTCCGTAAATCGTATACATTAGACGAGGCTAATCCATAACATGACTGGCGGCATTATCGATATCGTCTCCCATCCGTCATTGCGGCTGCTCGATCACGCAGACGATCGAACAGCGGTCGCTCTGTCTGTCCGACAGTATGAACGACAGCGCGCTTTCACCGCGCTCGAGCCATGACCGGCTGGCTCGAGATCCTCATCGTTGCGTTCGTTCTCCAGCTGTCGGTGCTACCCGGCGAGAAGGTCCAGTTCATCATCGCCGGCCTTTCGACACAGTACGATCCGCGGATCGTCGTCGCCGCCGCGGGGAGTGCCTTCGCTGGCTGGACGGCCCTCGAGATCCTCTTCGGTGCGGCGATCAGGGGCGCACTGCCACCGATCTATCTCGACGCGATTACGGCAGGGTTGTTCCTGCTCTTTGCGGTGTTGCTCATCAGGTCGGCACCCGAGACGAGCTCCCAGCCAGTCGCGACCAACGGCGGGACGGTGATGGGCGACGTAATGGACATCTCGCTTTTCGGGTACGATATCCCGCCGTATCTCAGCGGGTTCGTTCCGATTTTCGCGTTGATGGCCGTGGGTGAGTTCGGTGACAAGACCCAGCTCGTCACGATCGGACTCGCTGTCAAGTACGGGGCCCACCCCGCCATCTGGGCCGGCGAGATGCTCGCAATCATCCCTGTGAGTGCGATCAACGCGTACTTCTTCCACCGGTTCTCACACCGTTTCGATGCTCGGCTGGCCCACTTCGCCGGCGCAGCGCTGTTTCTCTTCTTCGGGCTCGATACGGTGTTGCAGATCCTGACCGGATTCTCGATCTGGGAGACGATCGTCGATGGAATCACGACCGTGATTCTCGGCCTCGTCTAACCCGCCCCCGGCAGAACGAAACCAAAGTTGGTATGTCCGCCTCGGTTCCTGGGCTAGAATAAGATGGTACAGACGAGCGTTATCGGTTGTGGCAACATGGGGAGCGCCCTGATCACGGGCCTCCATCGGTCGGGCAATCACACGGTAACCGCGTGTGATCTCGACCCCGACGCACTCGAGGCGGTCGCCGACTACGTCGATCACACGACGACGGACGTTTCCGAGGCGACCGAGGCCGACGTGGTCGTCGTCGCAGTGAAACCAGACATCGTCGGCGCAGTGCTCGAGGACCTCGATCTCTCGCCCGAGCAGACGCTAGTCTCTATCGCTGCGGGCGTCTCCACCGACTACGTCGGCGCGCGAACCGACGCGAACGTCGTCCGGATCATGCCGAACCTCGCAGCCGAAACCGGGAACATGGCTGCAGCCGTCACCGGAGACGACGTGCCAGACGAGGTTCTGGAACTGCTTGATGACGTCGGCGAGTTCGCCGAGGTCGACGAGAGTCAGATGGACATCGCGACCGCCGTCAACGGCAGCGGCCCCGCCTTCGTCTTCTATCTCATTCAGGCGATGAAAGAAGCGGGCATCGACGGCGGGCTCGCTGCTGACGACGCCGAGACGCTGGCCGCCCAGACGTTCAAAGGCGCTGCCGAGACAGTCCTCCGTTCGGACGAAGATCTCGACGACCTGATCGACGCCGTCTGCTCGCCTAACGGGACGACCATCGAAGGCATGGAAGTCCTCTGGGACAGCAACGCCAAGGAAGACGTCGCCGCGGCGGTGAACGCGGCCGAAGAACGTTCTGCGGAACTCGCTGGGGAGCTCACCGATGAGTAAGGGACTCGAGGAGGCGACCGTCGACGAGGCACGCCAACTCGCCGCCGACGCTGACCGCGTGATCGTCAAGGCCGGGACGAACTCCCTGACCGACGACGACTCGAATCTCGACATCGAGAAGCTCGACAAGCTCGTCGACGACCTCGAGGACCTCCTCTCGCGGGACAAGGAGGTTATCCTCGTCTCCTCTGGTGCGGTCGGTGCCGGGACGGGCCGGATCGAACAGTCGAGCGGGACTGTCGAGGAAACACAGGCGCTGTCGACCGTCGGCCAGAGCCTCCTCATGCACCGCTACACCGAGAGCTTCGACCGCTACGACCGGAAGGTCGCACAGCTCCTGTTGACCCAGCACGACCTCGAGAATCCCGAGCGCTTTACCAACCTCCGGAACACGATCGAGACGCTGTTAGACTGGGGCGTCGTCCCGATCATCAACGAGAACGACGCCGTCGCGACCGAGGAGATCCGTATCGGCGACAACGACATGCTCTCGTCGGCGGCGGCGATCGGTGTCGACGCCGATCTGCTGGTCACGCTGACTGACGTCGGCGGCGTCTACACCGGCAACCCGAAACGCAACGACGACGCCGAGCGCATCGAGGCCGTCGGGACCAACTACGACACGGTGCAGGATATCATCTCCGAGACCACCTCCGAGGGATTCGGCGGCATCCAGACGAAAGTCGAGGGCGCACGTGACGTCAGCGAACACGGCACCCCGGCAGTTATTGCGAAGTCCACCGAGCCCGACGTCCTCGAGAAGATCGCTACTGCCAAACCCGTGGGAACCATATTCGTTCCTATCAACGGTGTGAGCGATGACTGAAACAGATATCGAACGCGACGTCGAGGAGGCACAGACCGCGGCCCTGGAGCTCGCGAAACTTTCCGACGAGGATCGCAGCGCGGCGCTTCACGAGATCGCCGACGCGCTCGAGGCCCGAACCGACGAGATCCTCACGGAAAACGAGAAAGACGTCACCGAGGGCGAGCGGCTGCTCGAGGACGGCGAGTACACGCAGGCGCTCGTCGACCGGCTCAAACTCTCCGAATCGAAGATCGAGGACATCGCCGAGATGGTCCGCAGCGTCGCTGGCCAGGACGACCCGCTGGGCAAGACACTGTCGGCCCGCGAACTCGATGATGACCTCGAACTGTACAAGGTCGCCGTCCCGATCGGCGTCGTCGGGACTGTCTTCGAGTCCCGACCCGACGCGCTCGTCCAGATCGCCGCGCTCGGCCTGAAATCGGGCAACGCGGTGATCCTGAAAGGCGGCAGCGAGGCACTCCACTCCAACCGGATCCTCTTCGAGATCATCGAGGAGGCTGCCGCCGAAGCCGACGTTCCCGACGGCTGGGCCCAGCACATCGAGGCCCGCGAGGACGTCAACGCCTTGCTCGAGATGGACGACGCGATCGACCTGCTGATGCCCCGGGGCAGCTCCGAGTTCGTCAGCTACATCCAGGACAACACGAGCATCCCCGTGCTCGGCCACACGGAGGGGATCTGCCACGTCTACGTCGACGACGACGCCGACCTTTCGATGGCCGAAGACATCGCCTACGACGCCAAGGTCCAGTATCCGGCGGTCTGTAACGCCGTCGAGACGCTGCTGGTCCACACGGATGTCGCCGACGAGTTCCTGCCGGCGATCGCCGACCGCTACGAGACCGCCGGCGTCGAGATGCGCGGTGACGAAGCCACCCGAGAGATCGTCGACGCCGAGGCCGCGACCGACGCCGACTGGGACACCGAGTACGGCGACCTGATCGTCTCGATCAAAGTCGTCGACTCGCTTACGACCGCGATCGACCACATCACGGTCCACAGCTCCAAACACACCGAGTCGATCGTGACCGAAGACGCCGACCGCGCGAGCACTTTCATGCGCAGCCTCGATTCGGCGAGCGTCTTCCACAACGCCTCGACGCGCTTCGCCGACGGCTACCGGTACGGGCTCGGTGCCGAGGTCGGCATCAGCACGGGCAAGATCCACGCCCGCGGTCCCGTCGGCCTCGAGGGACTGACGACCTACAAGTACCACCTCGAGGGCGACGGCCAGCTCGTGGCCACCTACGCCGGCGAGGACGCCAAACCGTTCACCCACGAGGAGTTCGACGGCGAGTGGACGCCTGGTCGGCTCTCCGATAACTAGCGACGCTCTGTTTTCGTCTCGGTTCTCTCCACTCAATTCGCCTGATTTATCGCCTCGCCCGCGTGGGCGCGGGATCGTACAAAATAATCGACCCTGTTATCTGGCCTCGAGCGCCTCAGAGATCGAAGGAATCGACGAGTAGTTCCTCGTCTGTCTCGCCGTAGACGTACGTCGGGCCGCCGATCACGTCGATCGTCACTGTCGCGGGCGCGAAGAGATCCGACGGCACTTCCCCGAACACCCAGTCGAGGTCGTCGAAGACTTCGCCGAACGGGCGACCGTGATCTTCGGCGGCGGTCGACGGCACCGAGTCGAAGAAATCGGCGTCCTCCCGGACGGTGAGATGGGCACGCCCGCCGTAGGCGATCGCGTCGTTCGTCCGCGCGATGGCCGTCCGCTCGTCGCCCGCGACGGGCGCGACCGGGGCGCGACCGGTCGCCGAGACGATGTCGAGGGGATCGTAGCCCAGTTCGGCGAGCCGGAAGGTGGCGAGTTCGGCGGTCCGGGCGGCGTTCGTGATGCTCCCGACGAGACTCGCGGTTCGGTACGCGAGCAGGAAGACGCTACTCGTCTCGACTTCGGCGAGGTCAGCGACCTGCTCGGCCGCAGCTTCGGTCGGCTCGAGTTCGGTCTCGACCGCCAGCGCCGTCAGATCGAACGCATCGGTGTAGCCGACGCGGCGGAATTCCTCTTCTTCGGCCACGAGCGCCCGCGCGGGGCCGCTCCCCAGTCCCTCGAAATCCTCGGTCGTCAGCTCCCAGCCAGCCTTCTGGGAACACAACAGCGAGAGCGCGGGCTGATCGGTCGACAGTTCCACGTAGGGGATCGAGGCGTCGCCGAGTTCGCCCAGTTCGTAGCTCGGCGTCGCCATTCCGGCCGTCTGGATCTCGGTCAACAGCAGTCCGGCCTCGATCCCGCCGTCGAACTCGAGCCCGAAGTCGAGTACCGTCGCGTCGTTCGCGAGGTCGTAGCCACCGATATTCAGCTCCTCGGCGTAGTCGAGGGCCTCGTCGACCAGCTCGATCGCCATCCGATTGAGACTTTCCATGCGACAGGCTTCAGCCTCCGTGGTAAAACCGTTTGTCAGTTCGTATCCGCCCGCCGGGCTGATGTCACTGTATGTCACGCCTCAGACGGTCTGCTGTCCGGTCCCAGGGGGCCGCCAGGCGGTCGGGAGCCTGCCGGCATCCACTGCCAGAGTCCGTTTCACTCCCGGCGATTTCGGGCTGGCCGACCGAGTTGGTCTTCGACAGCCGTGACCTTCTCCGCAGCGTCGATCTCGCGCGTCCGCTTATCGTCGATCTTCAGGACCGTACTCACACGGTCGGCGTCGACTGCGTCGTGGGCCGCCTGTGCGGCCGCGAAGAGGTCGTCCGTCGTCTCGGCTTCGATCACCGTCCCCATCGGGTTCGTCTCGTAGCTCACGTCGTAGTCCTCGAGTGCGTCGACCGCTTTCGCAACCTCGCCGGACATACTGCCTTCGATCACCGGTGCAACGCTCAGGAGCGCGACTACTGTCATACCAACTGCTGATGAGCGGTGGCGACCTAAAGCCGTGGCTTCCGGCGCCGTCGGTCCGAAGGATCTGGCGGCCACAGTGTGTGGCGCGCAAAAACGATCAGTTCCTGGTCGGCGTCCGGGGCGTCTC
Source organism: Natrinema sp. HArc-T2 (assembly GCF_041821085.1). Lineage (NCBI taxonomy): Archaea > Methanobacteriati > Methanobacteriota > Halobacteria > Halobacteriales > Natrialbaceae > Natrinema > Natrinema sp. HArc-T2. Next base: position 113,251 of record NZ_JBGUAZ010000006.1, read on the forward strand.
CGCCGGTGGGTAGATGATCACATCGCCGTTGGCGTAGACGTACACCTCGTGTTCGAGCGCGGTGAAGGCGACGTGGCCGCCCGTCCGGTCGGAGCCGTCCGATTTCGAGGCGAAGATGCGCTCGAGCGCGTCCGGGTCGACGCTATCGTACAGGGAGAACTCACCCTGCGAGACGTCGGTGTCCGCGATCGACGCCAGCGCGTGGACGATCGTCGTGGTGAGCGTCGCCGTCCCCTCGCTGTCGTGGTGGAAGACGTAGCGGTCGTTGGGCTGGTCATACTGGAGGTCGGTCGTGCCATCCGCAGGTGAGAAGTCCGTCTGCATTGCTGGATCTGATCGTTCAACCGTGCAGTACCCAGTACCCCGTCATAGTATAAAAACGACTCGCAGCCGTTAACAGTACGCACGCGTGAAATACACTCTCGGATTAATACTGTCTCTGAATGGTCTCGTTTCCCAGCACGGGTGGCTGAGAGCCATGCGGAGTCACTGTGAGACCGTGACAGCTGACACGGACGACACACCGATCGTGGGTCGTTCGATGGGCGTCCACGGACAGTCGCGACGGGTGTGCGAACGCGACAGCCATCGTCCACTTGCCACGTCCACCCCCGACTTTATCGACGCAGAGCAACAACGATTAGTATGGCATCCGACACAGCAGCCGCTCTCAGCGAAGACCTCGAGGCACTCGAGGACGACCTTCCCGCCGCGGTCGACGACGGCGCGATCGAGCGTATGCGGTTCGTCGCACACGCACTCGACGAGGGGATTCGGGTCCCGGGAACGGACGCAAGGGTCGGACTCGATCCGATCGTCGGGATCCTCCCGGGGGCTGGTGACACCGCAGCCGCAGTCGTCTCGCTGTATCTCGTCGTCGAAGCCGCGCGCATGGGCGTCTCAACATCGACGCTGCTTCGCATGCTTGCAAACGTCGGCGTCGACGCCGTCATCGGTTCCATCCCCGTCCTCGGCGTCGTCTTCGACGCCTTCTGGAAGGCAAACACGTGGAACCTCGAGCTGGCGCTCGAGGATCTCGCTGCGGAATACGAGTAATCAGACCGCGACGCTCAGAGGATCTCAGTCACATTCACATCCAGAACGAGTTTCGCTACATGGACAATTCGCTCGTCGGATTGCATTCAGAGAAATGCGCTGGCTGGGATTTGAACCACGTCCAGACGTGCTCGTTTCACTGCGCGCGTCTGGCCTTATTCAAACCCAGAACGATTTCGTCGCTCACGGAGTTGTTCGCGACAGAAATGCGCTGGCTGGGATTTGAACCCAGGTTGTGACCATGGCAAGGTCACGTGATACCACTACACTACCAGCGCCCTCGACTGACTTCGGTCAGCCAGGTCATCTCGAGTGCAAGTAGATAAATGTGCCATCCCTATTTATAACTGACGAACATCGAAAGCAGACGTTCACCAACAAATCAGTCTCATGCACTCATGGGAGTCGGTTGGCGGTGGCTCGAGCTCACTTTCATAGCGTCAGTGTACGAATGTGTCGTCAACAGGTCGATCGCGGTCGCTCGTAGGATTGAATTCAGAGATGTGCGCTGGCTGGGATTGAAACCACGCCTGAGAACCTGCTCGCCGTGCTCGTCGTCGTTGCTTCAGCGAAAAGTGCGCTGGCTGGGATTTGAACCCAGGTTGTGACCATGGCAAGGTCACGTGATACCACTACACTACCAGCGCCCTGCTGCACTCATACCTACTGCCGGATGGATGTATAAGGGTTGCGAATCGGCCCGCCTTCGGCATGCCCAAGCATGCCGATTTTGCGACCCACCAGTAGCGACACCTTCTCTAGTACCAGCAATATCATCCGCATTTGCGGTTGGTGTCTGCGACCAGTTGCCGAACGTGAGTGTGTGCCCGTTCGGCACGAATTCACGGGTGTGAGCGGTTGGCGGCCGGGATCGAATCCGCTATTCTTTTAAGACCCTCTCCGCAATACATCGCTACAGTCTAGTGACGCGGCGCCGAAGCGTCTCGGCATGACCATCAGCGTACTCGTACCGTCGTCACTCACCCGGGAAGCCGAAGACAAACGCGAGGCAACTCGCAAAGTTGGATACGTCGCCCGCGCGGCGACGATCTTCCGGGCCGATCGCCTGATCGTCTATCCCGATCGGGACGGCGAAACAGGGCGATTCGACGGCGGGTTCGTCACAACCGTCTTACGGTACGCCGCAACGCCCCCCTACCTCCGCAACGAGGCCTGGGGGATGCGGGACGAACTGGAGTACGCTGGTGTCTTGCCGCCGCTCCGCGCGGTGTCACAGACCGGCTCCGAATCGAACGGTTCGGGGTCGTCAAGACAAGGGATCGTGACCGAGGTCGGACCTGAAGGGCGCGTCCGGGTCAATTGCGGACTGCAACACCCGATCTCCCTCAACACACCTCCTGACATGGAGGTCGACGAGGGAGAGCGCGTGACCGTCAGGATCTCTTCGCGACGACCGGTCCGGGCGAAGCTCGTCGACGAACCCCTTCCGGGGCTCACAATCGAGCAGACGGACCTTTCGGCAGCACTCGGCCGTGAGGACGCCGGCGTCTGTATCGCAGCCTCCCGATTCGGTGAAGAACTCACCGTGGGACGGCTCGAGACGCTGGCCGGACGCGTCGAGGACGACGGGATGACCGTCGCCTTTGGGGCGCCCGAGCGAGGGTTGCCGGATATCCTCGGAATCGAGGCATCTGCCGTCGGGGCTGTCCAGGAGACAGCCACGGACGGGGATGACGGAGTCGAACCCACTGCCGATCCGGGGTTCGACCTCTGGCTAAACACGGTTCCGAACCAGGGAAGCGAGGTGGTGCGAACGGAAGAAGCTCTGTTCGCCACCCTCGCTCCCCTCTCACTCAGAGAGTGATAGAATGCCACAAGCAAATAGACCACGCAAAGGCTCACTCGGGTTCGGCCCACGAAAGCGTGCGACCAGCGAGGTCCCACGGTTCAACTCGTGGCCGGACGACGACGGACAGCCGACGCTGCAGGGGTTCGCGGGCTACAAGGCCGGCATGACCCACGTCGTCATGGTCGACGATAAATCGAATTCGCCGACCGAAGGGATGGAACAGACCGTCCCCGTGACGATCGTGGAGACGCCGCCGATGCGCGCCGTGTCCCTGCGAGCGTACGAAGACACGCCGTATGGTATGAAGCCGCTAACTGAGGTCTGGACCGACGAGTTCGCCCCCGAACTCGATCGCGTGCTGGACCTTCCCGGTGACGATTACGACGCCGACGCCGCCACGGACGAGCTCCGTGGCCTCCACGAGGAGGGCCGCGTCGACGACGTTCGCGTCATCACCCACACGGTACCGTCGGAGGTTCCCTCGGTACCCAAGAAGAAACCGGACGTGATGGAAACGCGCGTCGGCGGCGGTTCCGTCGACGAACGCGTCGATTTCGCCCTCGAGCTGCTCGAGGACGGCGGCGAGCACGTCATGAACGACGTGTTCCGCGCCGGCGAGTACCTCGACGCAAGCGGCGTCACGAAAGGGAAAGGGACCCAGGGTCCCGTCAAGCGATGGGGCGTCCAGAAACGCAAGGGCAAACACGCCCGGCAGGGCTGGCGTCGCCGCATCGGCAACCTCGGCCCCTGGAACCCATCTCGCGTCCGCTCGACGGTCCCCCAGCAGGGCCAGACCGGCTACCACCAGCGGACGGAACTGAACAAGCGCCTCGTCGACATCGGCGACGGCGCCGACGCGACGGTCGACGGCGGCTTCGTCAACTACGGCGAAGTCGACGGACCGCACGCGCTGATCAAGGGCTCGCTCCCCGGGCCACAACAGCGTCTCGTACGCTTCCGCCCGGCGATCCGACCCGGAGACCAGCCGCGCCTCGATCCCGAGGTGCGCTACGTCTCCACCGCATCCAACCAGGGATAACACATGGACGCAACAGTACGAAACCTGGACGGCTCCGAGGCGGACACGGTCGAGCTCCCGGCGGTCTTCGAGACCACGTACCGCCCGGACTTGATCGGTCGCGCCGTGCGTGCCGCACAGGCCAACCGAAAACAGGACTACGGTGCCGACGAGTTCGCTGGCCTTCGAACGCCGGCCGAATCGTTCGGTAGCGGCCGAGGCATGGCCCACGTCCCACGACAGGAGGGTCGCGGTCGACGCGTTCCCCAGACGATCAAGGGACGCAAGGCTCACCCGCCGAAAGCCGAAAAGGACCAGTCCGAATCGATCAACACGAAAGCAAAGAAACTGGCCGTCCGCAGCGCCATCGCTGCGACGACCGACGCCGAACTCGTCGCCGAACGTGGCCACGAGTTCGACGACGACGCCGAGATTCCGGTTGTCGTCTCCGACGAGTTCGAGGACCTCAAGAAGACGAAAGAGGTCGTCGAGTTCCTCGAGGCCGCCGGCCTCGCGGACGACATCGAACGCGCCGACGAGGGTCGCAGCGTCCGCTCCGGTCAGGGGAAAGCCCGTGGCCGCAAGTACAAGACGCCGACGTCGATCCTCTTTGTCACCTCGAGCGAGACCGGCCCGTCCCGTGCGGCCCGCAATCTTGCGGGTGCCGACGTGACGACGGCCGCCGAGGTCAACGCGGAGGATCTCGCCCCCGGCGCACAGCCCGGACGGCTGACCGTCTGGACCGAGAGCGCACTCGAGGAGGTGGCTGACCGATGAGTTCGATCATCGAACACCCGCTCGTGACCGAGAAGGCGATGGACGACATGGACTTCGAGAACAAGCTCCAGTTCATCGTCAACCCGGACGCGACCAAGCCCGAGATTCGGGACGTGGTCGAAGAGCGCTTCGAGATCTCGGTTGAGAAGATCAACACGCAGGTTACGATGAACGGCAAAAAGAAAGCGGTCGTCCGCCTCTCCGAGGACGACGACGCACAGGAAGTCGCTTCGCGAATCGGGGTGTTCTGAGCATGGGACGACGCATTCAAGGACAACGACGTGGTCGCGGGACCTCCACGTTCCGTGCCCCGTCGCACCGATACAAGGCGAAGCTCGACCACAAGAAAGAGGAAGACGACGACGTCGTGCGCGGGACGGTCGTGGACATCGAACACGACCCGGCCCGCTCCGCACCGGTCGCCGCCGTCGAGTTCGACGACGGCGATCAGCGACTGATCCTCGCACCCGAGGGTATCACCGTCGGCGAGGAGTTGCAGGTCGGCGTTTCCGCAGAGATCAAGCCCGGCAACACGCTCCCGCTCGCGGAGATCCCCGAAGGGGTCCCGGTCTGTAACGTCGAAGCGAACCCCGGCGACGGCGGTCGATTCGCCCGCGCTTCGGGGACCAACGCGGACCTGATCACCCACGACCGCAACGCTGCGGTCGTTCAGCTTCCAAGCGGCGAGGTCAAGCGCCTCGATCCGCAGTGTCGTGCCACCATCGGCGTCGTCGCCGGTGGCGGTCGCACGGAGAAGCCGATGGTCAAGGCAGGGAACAAGTACCACAAGATGAAGGCCCGGGGCACCAAGTGGCCTCGCGTCCGTGGTGTTGCGATGAACGCCGTCGACCACCCGTTCGGTGGCGGTGGCCGCCAGCACCCCGGCAAACCCAAGTCCGTCTCGCGGGACGCCCCGCCGGGACGGAAGGTCGGTGACATCTCGTCCCGACGCACCGGTCGAGGTGGCAACAAATGAGTCAGGAGTACCGAACCGGCCGTGAAGGTGAGTTCACCTACCGCGGCTACACGGTCGAGGAGCTGCAGGACATGGAGCTCGACGAGGTCGTGGAACTGCTGCCCGCACGACAGCGGCGAAGTATTCAGCGTGGCCTTTCCGTCGAGAAAGAGAAGCTGCTCGAGGAGGCCCGCAACGCGGACGAAGAGGAGACGGCGAACGCGCCGATCCGAACGCACCTGCGGGATATGCCGATCCTGCCGGAGTTCGTTGACCTGACCTTCGAGGTCTACAACGGACAGTCGTTCGAGCGCGTCCGCGTCGAGCCCGAAATGATCGGCCACTACCTCGGCGAGTTCCGACTCACCCGGACCTCCGTCGAGCACGGCCAGGCCGGTATCGGCGCGACCCGATCGTCGAAGTTCGTCCCACTGAAGTGATCCACGCATGGGAATCAACTACTCAGTCGACGCCGACCCCGACACCACGGCGAAAGCCATGCTTCGGGAGCGTCATATGAGCCACAAGCACAGCAAGGAGGTCGCCCGCGAGATCAAGGGCCGCACCGTCGCGGACGCACAGGCGTACCTCCAGGACGTCATCGACGAAGTACAGTCGGTTCCGTTCAAGTCCCACAACGCCGGCGCGGGGCACCGCTCCGACGTCGACGGCTGGGACGCCGGCAAATATCCCGAGAAGGTTTCCGGGGAGTTCCTCGACCTGCTCGAGAACGTCGAAGCCAACGCGGACAGTCAGGGCTTCGACGGTGCGTCCATGGAGATCGCCCACGTCGCCGCCCACAAGGTCGGCGAGTCCGTGGGCCGCAAGCCCCGCGCAATGGGGCGGGCGTCCTCCTGGAACACGCCGCAGGTAGACGTCGAGATCGTCGTCGAAGAAGTCGACGAGGACGAAGAAGGTGATAGCTAATGGCTGACGAACACCAATTCATCGAGAACGGCCTCCAGCGGTCCCAGATCGACGAGTTCTTCCAGGAAGAACTCGGCCGCGCGGGCTACGGTGGTATGGACGTCGCCAAGACGCCGATGGGAACCCAGATCGTCCTCAAGGCCGAAAAGCCCGGGATGGTCATCGGCAAAGGCGGCGAGAACATCCGGAAGGTCACGACGGCCCTCGAAGAGCGGTTCAACCTCGAGGACCCCCAGATCGACGTGCAGGAGGTCGAAGAACCCGACCTGAACGCACGAATCGTCGCGGACCGACTGGCCAACGCACTCGAGCGCGGCTGGTACTTCCGGAAGGCCGGTCACACGACGATCGACCGGATCATGGAAGCCGGCGCACTCGGCGCTGAGATCGTCCTCTCCGGGAAGGTCACCGGTGCGCGATCGCGCGTCGAGAAGTTCAACCGCGGCTACATCAAGCACAACGGCGAACCCGCCGAAGAGGTCGTCGACCACGGCCAGGGCGTTGCGGTGATGAAACTCGGCACCATCGGTGTCGACGTCAAGATCATCCCGCCGGGAGCCGAACTCCCCGACGACTTCGAAGTCAACGAGGACATGGATCCCGAAGAGCTCGTCCCCGACGCCGTCGAGGCCAACGAGGCCGAAGGCGTCGAGGAACTCCTCGAGGGCGAACCCGAGGAAGCTGAAGCCGCTGCCGCCGACGCCGAGGCAGAAGCCCCGGCGACGGAGGCCGACGAGGAAGCACTCGACGAGGACGTCGTCGAGGAAGTCATCGAAGAAGAGGTCGAGGCTGACGCCGACGAGGAGTTCGAAGAGGTCGAAGTCCCCGGCGGCGACGAAGACGTCGAAGAAGAACTCGAAGAACTCGAGGAAGACGTCGAAGCGGAAGCCGAAGAACTCGTCGAGGAGATGGAAGCGGACGACGACGAAGACGAGGGAGGTGACGCCTGATGGCGATCCTCCACGTCGAAGAGATCCGTGACATGACGCCTGCCGAACGGCAGGAGGAACTCGAGGAACTCGAGACGGAACTGCTGAACCAGAAGTCCGTCCTCGCAGCCGGTGGAGCCCCGGAGAATCCGGGCCGCATCGGCGAGCTGAGTACCACCATCGCGCGGATCAAGACGATCCAGCGCGAGGAAGGCGACCTCGAAGACGAAGAATAAGACAACAATGGCACTGACACCCGAGACGCTGCCGCGACACGAACTCAACGGACTGCCCGTCCGCGTCGTCGAAAGCGACGACGCCTCGCGGGTCGGTCTGGAGGGACGGGTCGTCATCGAGACGACCAATACCCTCTCGATAGAAGTTCGAACGGACGGCGAGTCACGGGTGGTGATGGTGCCAAAGTCGGGCTCGACGTTCGAGTTCGCGATCACAGATGACGCCGCCGACTATCGTCGAGGGGACCTCGACGTCTTCCCGGACGAGGTCCGGGAATCCGCAAAGGAGTCGGGGACTGCGTCCAAACTGGCCGACACTCAACCTGCTGGGGTGGAGCAATCCACACCGGTGGACGGCGCTGGCGAGGATGTGGCCTACGTTACGGTCGATGGATCGCGGCTGCTCTCACGACCCGCCCGACGCACGGAAACGAATGGTGACTCACCATGGCAATAGGACTAGACGTTGAAACCCCTCCGGAACCAGAAAACCCGGAGGAATACGACTACGAGAAGTGTCCGTTCTACGGCGACCTCGCCGTTCGAGGCCAGGTCCTCGAAGGCACCGTCGTCTCGACGGACATGGACAAGACCGTAGTCGTCGAGCGAGAGTACGATGTGGCGGTCCCGAAGTACGACCGCCAGATGAAACGACGCTCGCGCATCCCGGCTCACGTACCGGGCGTGCTCGAGCCGCTCTCGGTCGGTGACACGGTCAAGATCGCAGAGACCCGACCACTGTCGAAGACGAAATCGCACGTGGTCGTCGAAGTAACCGAAGAAGCGACTGCGGCAGATGTTGCCGAGCTGACCGGTCAGGCCGAGCCTGAGCCGGAGCTTTCGGCGGAAGACCTCGCCGCAGCCGAAGACGAGGGTGATCAGTGATGGAGGCAATGAAAGCCGACGTCACCCAGGGCCTGAAGAAGGGCTCGCTGGTCACGTGTGCCGACAACACCGGCGCACGTGAGCTGAAGATCATCAGCGTCTCGGGCTACCACGGCACCAAGAGCCGCCAGCCGAAGGCGGGAATCGGTGACAAAGTGACCGTCTCGGTCACGAAGGGTACCCCCGAGATGCGCCGCCAGGTCCTCGAGGCCGTCGTCGTCCGCCAGCGGAAGTCGATCCGCCGGCCCGACGGCACCCGACTCAAGTTCGAGGACAACGCGGCAGTCATCATCGACGAGAACGAAGAGCCCCGCGGTACGGAGATCAAGGGGCCGATCGCCCGCGAAGTCGCAGAACGCTTCGGAGCAATCGCCAGCACGGCGACGATGATCGTATAGATATGACTGAACAACCACACAAACAGCGAACGCAGACGCGAAACGCGCCGCTGCACAAGCGACAGAAGCAGCTGCACGCGACGCTGTCCGACGAGCTTCGCGAGGAGTACGACACTCGACGCACCCGCGTCAACGCGGGCGACACCGTCGAGGTCATGCGTGGCGACCACGCCGGCGACGAAGGCGAGGTCATCCGTGCGATCCTCGAGGACGGCACGATCCACGTCGAGGACGTCACCATCGAGACGGCCGACGGCGAGGAAGTGCCTCGACCGCTCGACCCGTCGAACGTCCGTATCACGGACCTCGACCTCGAGGACGAGCGTCGCGAGGCGCGACTCGAAGGTGATAACGAATGACGAAACACCAGAAGCGACTATCGGTACCGAAATCCTGGCCGGTCGAGCGAAAGACCGAGACCTTCACGGTGAAAGCCGGTGCCGGCCCGCACGGCCAAGACGGCGTGCCGCTCGTCGTCCTCCTGCGGGACGTGCTCGGCTACGTGGACTCGCGCAAGGAAGCGCGATACGCTCTCTCGGAGGATGCGATCCTCGTCAACGGGGATGCGATCAACGACGAACAGCGCCCGATCGGCATGTTCGACATCGTCGCCTTCCCCGCACGCGGGGAGTACTACCGCGTCTTCCCCGACGAGGGCGGTCGACTCGCACTGACCGCGATCGACGAGGACGCTGCGGAGAGCCGTCTCGGCAAGATCGAGGGCAAACAGCAGGTCCCCGGCGGCCAGACGCAGCTGACGCTGCACGACGGGACGAACGTCCTCGTCGACGATGACGAGTACAACGCACGCGACTCGATCGTCGTCGACAACGACGACAAGTCGATCGTCGCCCACTTCCCCTACGAGGAGGGCGCGCTCGTGACGGCCGTTCGTGGCAACCACGGCGGCAAGATCGGCGAAGTCGACGCGATCGACATCACCCCCGGCAGTGGCTCGAACACCGTCGGCGTCTCGACGGACGACGGTGGCTTCGAGACGGTCGAAGAGTACGTCGTCGTCATCGACGAGAACTTCACGGGTGATGACGAATGAGCGAAGCTGACGCAGGCGAGTTCCACGAGATGCGCGAGCCGCGCGTCGAAAAAGTCGTCGTCCACATGGGCGTCGGCCAGGGTGGCCGCGAACTCGGCAAGGCCGAGGACATCATCGAGGAAGTCACGGGCCAACAGAGCGTCCGGACCCAGGCGAAAAAGACCGAACCCGACTTCGGGATTCGCCAGGGCGACCCGATCGGCACGAAGGTCACCCTTCGTGACGACGACGCCCACGCGTTCCTCGAGAAAGCGCTGCCGCTCGCGGACATCTCCGCGACGCAGTTCGACGACACCGGCAACTTCAGCTTCGGTGTCGAGGAACACACCGACTTCCCGAGCCAGGAGTACGATCCGAACGTCGGGATCTACGGGCTGGACGTCACCGTCAACCTGGTGCGTCCCGGCTACCGTATCGCCAAGCGAGACAAGGCGACCCGTTCGATCCCCTCGAGCCACCGACTGACCCACGAGGACGCCATCACGTTCCTCGAAGCGAACTTCGACGTCAGCGTGGAGGGCCCAGACGATGAGTGAAAGCGAAACCGAAAACGACCAGACGGGCGAGCACGCCGCAAAGCGGACGGGACAGATCGAGTCCTGTCAGCGCTGTGGCCGCGAGCAGGGACTCGTCGGCAAGTACGATATCAACCTGTGCCGACAGTGCTTCCGCGAGATCGCCCGCGACATGGGATTCAAGAAGTATCGATAATATGACTGGAAACGATCCACTCAGCAACGCGCTCTCGGGACTCGACAACGCCGAGAGTGTGGGTCATCTCACCCACGAGGTAACGCCCGCCTCGAACGAGATCGGCAGCGTACTCGAGGTCTTCTACGACCGCGGGTACATCGACGGCTTCGAGTACGTCGATGACGGCAAAGCCGGTCAGTTCGAGGTTGAACTGAAAGGAGCGATCAACGAATGCGGCCCCATCAAGCCCCGCTATGCCGTTGGCGCTGAGGACTTCGAGAAGTGGGAGAAGCGCTATCTCCCCGCTCGAGACTTCGGTGCGCTCGTCGTCACGACGAGCAGTGGCATCATGAGCCACTACGAGGCACGCGAGCAGGGTATTGGGGGCCAGGTGATCGCATACGTCTACTAACCATGCGAGTCGAACTGGAAATCCCCGAAGACGTAACCGTCGAGGTCGATCGATTCGACGTGTCCGTCGAAGGTCCCGAAGGCAGCGTTACCCGCCGTCTCTGGTACCCCGACGTGACCGTTGCAGTCGACGACGACCAGGTGGTCATCGAAAGCGACGCCGAGGACGCGAAGACGAACTCGACCGTCGGCACTTTCGAGAGTCACATCACCAACGCCGTCCACGGCGTGACCGAGGGCTGGGAGTACGAGATGGAAGTCTTCTACTCTCACTTCCCGATGCAGGTCCGCGTGGAAGGCGACGAGGTCGTCATCGAGAACTTCCTCGGCGAAAAGGCACCGCGACGCACGACTATCCACGGTGAGACCGATGTCACCGTCGACGACGAGCAACTCGTCCTGTCCGGCCCCGACAAGGAAGACGTCGGACAGACAGCGGCCGACATCGAGCAGCTGACGAAAGTCAGCGGCAAGGACACCCGTGTCTTCCAGGACGGGGTCTACATCACCAACAAACCCGCCAAAGGAGGTGTCTGATAGATGGCAGACGACCAATCCGAACCACAGGAACTCGAGGACATCAGCGGCGTCGGCTCGAGCAAGGCTGAAGCCCTGCGCGATGCCGGCTTCGAGTCCATCGAGGACGTCAAGGAGGCCGACCAGGATGGCCTGGCCGAGGCCGACGGCATCGGCAACGCACTCGCCGCCCGTATCAAAGCCGACGTCGGTGACCTCGAGGTCACCGAGGAGACCGAGGCTGAGATCGAAGACGAGGGTGTCGAGGAAGAAGCCGAGCCGGAAGAAGAAGTCGAGACTGAACTGCAGCCCCGCGGGCTGACCGAGAAGACGCCCGACCTCTCCGAGGACGAGGAGCGACTCCTCAACCGACGGAAGAGCGAAGGGAAACCGCAGTTCAACCGACAGGACTACCACAAGAAAAAGCGGACGCCGGAATCCTGGCGCCGACCCCGCGGCACGCTCTCGAAGCAGCGCCGCGGTGTCAAGGGCAAGGGCCCGACGGTCCAGGCTGGCTTCCGCACGCCGAAAGCCGTCCGGGGCAAACACCCCAGCGGCTTCGAGGAAGTCTACGTCGAGAACCTCGACGACCTCGAGGGTGTCGACGGCTCTCGAGAGGCGGTCCGGATCGCTTCCGCCGTTGGTGCACGCAAGCGCGAACGGATCGAAGAGGAAGCCGAGGAACAGGGCGTCCGCGTTCTGAACCCGACCTACGAGGAAGTCGAGGTGGAAGCAGATGACTGATCTCTCCGCACAGAAGCGACTGGCAGCCGACGTTTTGGACGTCGGCGAGAACCGCGTCTGGCTCGACCCCGAAGCCCAAGCTGACATCGCCGAAGCGATCACTCGCGACGAAATCCGTGAACTCGTCGACGACGGTCGCATTCAGGCCGACGATGCCTCGGGCAACTCCCGCGGTCGCGCCCGCGAGCGCAACGCAAAGCGTGCCTACGGCCACCAGAAGGGCCACGGTAAGCGCCGCGGCAAGAAGGGCGCACGCCAGAACGAGAAAGAAGAATGGCAGAGCAAGATCCGCGCACAGCGACGGAAACTGCGCGAACTCCGCGACAAGGGCGAGCTGACGCCCACGCAGTACCGCGAGCTTTACAAGAAGGCTGGCGGTGGGGAGTTCCGTAGCGTCCGGTACCTGTTGAACTATATCGACGACAACTACGGTGACCAATAATGGCGACAGGACCACGATACAAAGTGCCGATGCGGCGTCGCCGTGAGGTCCGGACGGACTACCACCAGAGGTTGCGCCTGCTGAAATCGGGTAAGCCCCGCCTCGTCGCTCGCAAGAGCAACAAGCACACTACGGCGCAGCTGATCACTCCCGGACCTCAGGGAGACGAGACGCTCGCAAGCGCACACTCGAGCGATCTGGCGGAGTACGGCTGGGAAGCACCCACGAGCAACATTTCCGCGGCGTACCTGACCGGCCTGCTGGCCGGCACACGGGCCGTCGAAGCCGGTCTCGAGGAGGCAGTCCTCGACATCGGCCTCAACACGGCCACGCCCGGCAACAAGGTGTTCGCGGTACAGGAGGGCGCGATCGATGCCGGCCTCGAGATTCCGCACAACGACAGCGTACTCGCAGACTGGTCGCGCACCCGCGGCGAGCACATCGCCGAGTACGCCGAACAGCTCGACGAGCCGCTGTACAGCGGTGACTTCGACGCAACCGAGCTTCCAGAACACTTCGACGAGGTACGAGAGGCGATTCTCGAATGAGCGCAAACGACTACAACGACGGCGGTTGGCAGCCCGTCACCCGTCTCGGCCGGATGGTTCAGGAGGGCGAGATCGAGGACATGGAGACCGCCCTCAACTCGGGCCTCCCGCTGAAGGAACCCGAACTCGTCGACCAGCTCCTTCCCGGACTGGAAGACGAGGTACTGGACATCAACATGGTCCAGCGGATGACCGACTCCGGACGACGCGTGAAGTTCCGTTGCGTCGTCGCCGTCGGCAACCGCGACGGCTTCGTCGGCTACGCCGAGGGTCGAGACGACCAGGTCGGGTCTGCCATCCAGAAGGCGATCGGTATCGCGAAACTGAACATGATCAAGGTGCCCCGCGGCTCGGGCTCCTGGGAGGACCGCTCGGACCGGCCTCACTCGCTGACCCGACGGACGACCGGCAAGGCCGGCTCCGTCGAAGTCGAGGTCATCCCTGCCCCTGAAGGGCTGGGACTGGCCGCCAGTGACACCGTCCGTCACGTCCTCGAACTGGCCGGCATCGAAAACGCCTGGACCAAGAGCCACGGCAACACCCGGACGACGGTCAACCTGGCGAAGGCGACGTTCAACGCACTCGAGAACGCCTCGCAGTCGCGCCAGCCACGCCGGAACCGCGGTGAGGAACGCGAGGTGGCCGATCAATGAAAGCGATCGTCCAGGTTCGCGGCGAAGTCAACCGACAGGAAGACGTCCAGGACACCCTGGAGATGCTCAACATCCACAGCGTCAACCACTGTGCACTCGTCCCCGAGACCGACGCGTACAACGGGATGGTCGCCAAGGTCAACGACTACGTTGCCCACGGCGAACCCAACGCCGACGTGCTCGAGACGCTGCTTGTAAAGCGTGCCGAGCCCCTCGAGGGCAAGCAGGCAGACGTCGACGAGGAGTGGCTCGCCGACAACACCGACTACGACGACTTCGGTGCGCTGGCCGAGGCGCTGCTCGCCGAGGAGACGACGCTGCGCGACGAAGGGCTGTCGCCGACGCTTCGACTCCACCCGCCACGTGGCGGTCACGAAGGTATCAAGAAACCGACGGCCGAAGGCGGCCAACTCGGAAAGCATACAACAGGAGAGATTAACGACCTCCTAGAATCGATGCGATAACCATGACGAGCAAAAAACGACGCCAGCGCGGCTCGCGGACCCACAGCGGCGGCACCCACAAGAACCGACGTGGTGCGGGCCACCGCGGTGGCCGCGGCCGTGCCGGGCGGAGCAAACACGAGTTCCACAACTACGAACCGAAGGGCAAACACGGATTCAAGCGTCCGCAGGACATCCGCGAGGAGGTCCTCGAGATCGACGTCCAGAAGCTCGACGAGGACGCAATCCTCTACGTCGCGGACGATCTCGCTGAAGAGACCGGCGACGGCTACGAACTCGACGCTCGCGACATCGTCGAGGACGGCCACGAGGCCGACGTCGTCAAGGTCCTCGGCTCGGGACAGGTCCGCAACCAGCTGACGGTTACCGCGGACGCCTTCTCGGACGCAGCCGAGGAGAAACTCGAGGCCGCCGGCGGTGAGGCGGTCCTCTCCGAGCGCGGCGAGGAACGAGCCGCCGAGGACGCTGAGGCCGACGCCGAACAGGACGAGGAATAACTATGGGATGGAAGGAAGCCGCTGAACCGGTCCTGACGAGGATGCCAGCAGTACGCCGTCCGGAAGGGCACGTCCCCTTCAAAGAGAAGCTGATGTGGACGGCCGGGATCCTCATGTTGTATTTCTTCCTGACGAACATCACGCTGCTCGGCGTGCAGACGGGCCAGGGGGGCGACCTCTTTGGGCAGTTCCGCGCGATCCTCGCGGGCTCCCAGGGGTCGGTGCTCCAGGTCGGTATCGGACCGATCGTCACCGCGAGCATCGTCTTGCAGTTGCTCGGCGGTGCGAACCTGCTCGGGCTCGATACGGACGATCCGCGTGATCAGGTCCTCTACCAGGGCCTTCAGAAGCTGCTGGTCGTCGTGATGGTTGCGTTGACTGCGCTCCCGATGGTGTTCGCCGGCGGCTTCCTGCCAGCCCAGCCATCGCTGCAACTCGGTGGACTTGCCCTCGAACAGACGCAGGTCCAGTTGCTCATCTTCGCCCAGATCTTCGTTGGCGGGGTCCTCATCCTCTATATGGACGAGGTCGTCAGCAAGTGGGGTGTCGGTAGCGGGATCGGCCTGTTCATCATCGCCGGCGTGAGCCAGCGATTGGTCGCTGGACTCATCCAGCCCACGACTGGCGGGTTCTTCTTCGACTGGTACCGCATTCTGACCGGGCAGGTCGAAGTCGGCTCGCTCGTCTCGGGTGCCGGTCTGCAAACACTGTTGATCGGCGACGGGCACATCATCGCGTTGCTGACGACGCTGCTGATCTTCGGGATCGTCGTCTACGCGGAGTCGGTCCGCGTCGAGATCCCGCTGAGCCACGCACGGGTCAAAGGCGCACGCGGTCGCTTCCCCGTAAAGCTCATCTACGCGAGCGTCCTGCCGATGATCCTCGTTCGTGCAGTGCAGGCGAACGTCCAGTTCATGGGCCAGATCCTCAACCGGCAGTGGGCCGGAATGCCAGCCTGGCTGGGCTCCTATTCGGGAGGCCAGCCCGACGGCGGGTTCTTCTACTACGTCTCGCCGATCTACTCGCCACAGGACTGGATGTGGTGGACGGCAAGCGTCTCCCAGGAGTGGTGGCAAGTGATGATCCGGATCGGCATCGACGTCACGTTCATGGTCGTCGGTGGCGCGATCTTCGCCATCTTCTGGGTCGAGACGACGGACATGGGTCCCGAATCGACGGCAAAACAGATTCAGAACTCCGGGATGCAGATTCCCGGCTTCCGACAGAACGTCGGCGTCATCGAGAAGGTCATGGAGCGGTACATTCCGCAGGTGACTGTTATCGGTGGCGCGCTGGTCGGCCTGCTGGCCGTCTGGGCGAACATGCTTGGTACCATCGGGTCCGTCTCCGGAACGGGGCTGCTGCTGGCTGTCTCCATCACGTACAAGCTCTACGAGGAGATCGCCGAAGAGCAGCTCATGGAGATGCACCCGATGATGCGCCAGATGTTCGGCAACGAGTAACCTCGTTCTCGTCTTTGCTGTCTTTCATTTTGTTCTTTCAAACGTGAGCGGCTGCGCTCCATCGATACTGTTTCGACGCGGTCACCCTTGCGACATTGGCTCGCTTGACGTGCCATCGACGGAGACGCTCACAAACGATCGAGCGCGTGACGAGACACGCCACACGCCAGAACTGTCCGACTGTCGAACAATACGATTCACACCGATCGGACGCGAGCGGTCGATACCCGGCGTCGAGCTCTGCGACCGCGGTCGTCACTGACTGTTGCTCGAGGTACTCGACACCGACCACTGTTCACTCAGAAATCCGCTGCAGTCCGCTCCGCTCGCGGACGGTTGCGAGCTGGCGGGCGACTTCGAGTGGCGTGTGTGAACCGACGAGATGCTCCTCGAGGGTTCGGTCGAGTGCGAGCGTGTCTCGGCAGATCGGACACTCAACCGGCGGCTGGAATGGCATGTCTTCCCTGTCTGATTGCCCGAGGAAAACCGTTACCGGATGCACATGCATGGAGCCACTCGCAAGCGGGGGTCTCGAGCAGGTCGAGGTGGTGTCTAAAAGAGTACAGCGAGAGTTCCACGGGTCACCTGACCCGTGGGTGAATCGCGTATGCTTCCCGCCACAATCTACAGTTTTATTTTACGGTACGTCGTTGAATCAGGGAGGGACCTACGGTAACAGCCTCTCAAAACCCACGCACTGAAACATGGTAAGACGTGGTGAGATGGGCAGTGTCGGGCCGAGTAAAGCGGCCAGCCCTCACGGACACCAGCCTTGTGCTGGTGACGGGGCGGAATACTCCGTCCAGATAAGTCACACTCGCGTCGGCGGTGATAGCACCCCTATTACCGGGCGTGAATCGTTGTGGTGAATGTGTTCGGGTGCTACTGGTTCCACGCAAGCCCTACGGTGAGCGCGAGGGGAATTAAAGCATCGTAGGGGCCATCGTCCGTTTCTGGACGCTGGCCAACCGCGAACGCCACGGGTCACCCGACCCGTGGTACTTTACTACCAGCCGTGGCAGTGGTGTGTCTCCTTCGACGAGTTGTTACTATCGGAGCGCAGACCGACAGCAGTATAACATTATTTATTGGTATCCACATTGTATCTGGGCGAGCTAACGATAGACAAAAGGTCATCGACGACAACGGATGCCTGATGAGGGGTGACAGAAACCGGATGAATCACAGTCAAGCCGTCGGATGCGGTTCGACAGACAACGCAGAGTCATCCGGGCGGTTTCCAAATAGATAAGTGCCCCCAGCAACCATCGTCCGACATATAACTGGCCTTCAAAAGAGATGAATACAATCTACAGCGCACTCATTGCCCCGATGCAGCGGACCCGCGTCGACGTGTTCGAGAGTATCTTCATGGTATTCCTCGGACTCGGGACGCTCGTTGGCATCGTCGTGGTCGCGTACACCTTGTACAACGCGTACAAGTATCGTGATACCGGCGGGGCCGGCGAAGACAAGGATCGACCGTCGCTCGGAGAGTTACCGACAGGTGGAAAGGGCGGAAAGAAGCTATTCCTCTCGTTCGGCATCAGTGCCGTCATCGTCATTTCGCTGGTGATCTGGACGTACACGATGCTGTTGTACGTCGAAAATCCCACTGACGGTAGTAACCCGCAAGAAGAAGCACTGAACGTCGATGTGGTCGGAGATAGTTTCTCGTGGTCATTCGGGTACGACAACGGGATCGAATCGACGGCGACGCTTCGCGTCCCGGCTGACCAACGGGTCTTCCTCGAGGTGACGTCAGGCGACGTCTGGCATACGTTCGGCATACCCGAGCAACGGGTAAAAGCCGACGCGATCCCGGGCGAAGTTGACGAGAGCTGGTTCGAGGCTGACGAACCCGGCGAGTACAACATCAAGTGTTTCGAACTCTGTGGCGAGTTCCACACCTCGATGGTTGGGACGCTTCAGGTCATGGAACCTGACGAGTACGAAGCATGGATGGACGACCAGCTGACGATGGAGTTCGAGATGGTCGACGGCAACGAGTCCCCCGTGACGGACGGCTACGAGATGACACTCGAGAGCCAGGAAGGGGACTTTGAGCAAACGTACACCGCCGATGACTTCGACGAGAACGGAACGATCACGATCGACGATGTCGAGCAGGGTGGTGTCTACAACGTGACGATCACGTCGACCGACGGTCAGTTCGATACTGTCGAAGAGCAGTTCGACATGACCGGTCCGGTCAGCGAGACCTACACGCTCGAGATGAACGCAACGGAAAGTGATGCTACTGCAAGCGATACGAACGACGGAGGTGACGCCTGATGAGTGATCTTCCGCCGATGCGGTCGGTCAAGCGGTGGTTGGTAACGACCAACCACAAGGACGTCGGGATTCTGTACCTCGCGACGTCGCTGTTCTTCCTGATCTTCGGCGGCGTCCTCGCGCTGCTGTTCCGGGCCCACCTGTGGGAATCGGGTGGCCTGATGCTCGGTGGCGAGACGCTGCTGACGAACGATCAGTACTACCAGTCGGTGACGGGCCATGGACTGATAATGGTCTTCTGGTTCCTCTCACCGATCGCATCCGGCTTCGCGAACTACTTCGTCCCGCTTCAGATCGGGGCGAAAGACCTCGCGTTCCCACGACTGAACGCCCTGAGTTACTGGTTCTACCTGTTCTCGGGGATCCTGTTCATCATCTCGTTCTTCCAGGGCGGGTCGTTCTCCGGCGGCTGGACGATGTACGCCCCGCTGAACGTGCCCATGTACACGTCGGTCATGGAAGCAACGGCAGGTGGTAACGCCGCGATTCTCGGCGTCGTCCTGTTTACCTTCTCGGTCACGATCGGGACGGTTAACTTCCTGACGACGATGCACCGTTCCCGTGCCGAAGGCATGGGGATGTGGAACCTGCCGATGTTCTCCTGGTCGTGGCTACTGACGGCCTGGATGATGCTGTTCGCATTCGCCGCGCTGCTCGCGGCAGTGATGCTGCAGTCGATCGACCGACTGTTCCTCACGCAGTACTTCGCAACGAACGAGGGCTCGAGCCTGCTGTGGGCGCACATCTTCTGGTTCTTCGGTCACCCAGAGGTGTACATCGTCTACTTCCCCGCGCTCGGTGTCCTCTTCGAGACGTTCCAGACGTTCACTGGACGGCGACTGGTCGGCCGCAAGTGGGTCATGATCGCGATGGTTCTCGTTGCGGTCCAGTCGTTCCTCGTCTGGATGCACCACATGTTCCTGTCGACGATCAACCTCCCGATCAAGACGCTGTTCATGGCGACGACGATCGGGATCTCGCTGCCCTTCGACCTGATGGTGTTCGCGATGATCTACACCATGATCAAGGGTCGCATTCGGTTTACGACGCCGTTCCTGTTCTCGCTGGGTGCACTCCTGTTGTTCATCCTCGGCGGGATCACCGGCGTCTTCCTGGGTGCCGTCGTGCTCGACTACGAGTTCCGTGGCACCTACTGGGTCGTCGCGCACTTCCACTACGTGATGGTCTCCGGTGTCACCGCGCTGATCGGCGGCCTCTACTACTGGTGGCCAAAGATCTCCGGGAAGATGTACTCCGAACGACTCGGGAAGCTCAGCTTCGCCGTGTACTTCTTCGGCTTTAACCTGCTGTACTTCCCGATGTTCCTTACCTGGGAGACGCCCCGACGTATCTTCCACTACAACGAAAGCGCACAGCTCTACCACCAGCTCGCAACTGCCGGCGCGTTCGTCCTCGGGCTTGGCTTCCTGCTCGTGTTCGTGACGCTCGCAAAGAGTTTCATCTCGGGTCCCGACGCGCCCGACAACCCATGGGCGCACTCGCGGACCGCCGAATGGGCGATTCCCTCGCCCCCGCCGCTCGAGAACTGGCCGGATCGGCCAAGCTACGCCAGCGGCAGCCTCGAGTTCGTCGACGACACGCCGACCGCGACCGACGGTGGTATCGCACAGGGTGCGACTGCCACGGCAACAGCGACCCATGAGGAAGAACACGCCGATCACGCCAGCATCTGGCCGTTCGGCATCGGTGTCGCGACGTTCACGTTCTTCCTCGGCCTCAGCGGGATGACGCCGTACGTCTACGACTTCGTCCAGTCTAACATCCACAGCGGTGACTTCGTAACTCTGGCCGAGGCACCGCCGAAGAGCGTCGTCTACCCAGCCCTGACCGGGCTCGGGATCGTCCTGCTCGGGATCACGCTGTTCCAGTTCGGTCGTGAGCAGTTCACCGCACCTGAGATGGAAGTCGCCGAGCGCTGGCCGTTCGGCGGCATCAACAACGAGAAGCTGGGTGTCTGGTTCTTCCTGGCATCGGACGTCGTCGTCTTCGGTGCGGCGATCGGCGCGTTCGTCTTCATGCGCCTCAACATGGGCTGGAACAACTGGCATCTCGCTTCCATCACCGAAGCAGGACTGTTCAACACCTACGTCCTGTTGACCTCGAGTTTCGCGGTCGTCATCGCACACGTGATGGCAGAACGCGGGAACAAGAAAGGGCTACTCGGTGCGCTCACCACGACGGTCCTGCTTGGCTTCGTGTTCATGGGCGTCAAGGCCTTCGAGTACACCAGCAAGTTCGCTGACGGCCACTACTGGTTCAGTGGTCTCGAGTACTCGATCTACTTCGTGACGACCGGTCTACACGCACTGCACGTCATCCTCGGGCTGTTAATCGCCGGGTTCATGATCTACCGGGTCGTGACCGTCGACGCCTATCTCGAGGATCATATGCCAGTCGAGTACTTCGGGCTCTACTGGCACTTCGTCGACATCGTGTGGGTCTTCTTGTTCCCACTGTTCTACCTGATGTAGCGGCCCGCCGCTACACAGGCTGATTCTCGTTCTCTCACCGTGTTTTTCCCTACAACGCAACGCCAGAAGCGACAGCACCGCTTGACGGCTCCCGTGACTGTGACGTGACCGTCCCTGACTGGACTCCGACGTCACAGAGTCATAAGCAGGGGCCGACACCGTCGCCGCTACGCAGTGTCTCAACTCGATTTGATCGGGAACTCACACCGGGCGACAGTCTGTGCCGTGTCTGATCGTGTGATTGCCATCGAATCGACGAGAGACAGACCAGAACAGCAACTGCACCGTCGACAGGCGTCTCGATCGTCTCAGAGACAACACGGCTAATAGGGCTGCCAGCTACCGGCTAGCCGGACCAGACCAGCGCATAAATGAACGTAAACAGGAAGTAGACCAGAAACACGGAGACGGCTGCCTTGAAGTGAAACGTGAACAGTTCGTACTCCTCGTCGCCGAGTTCCTCCTCGAATGCCTCGTGTTCGTCGTCGGAGCAGACCTCGTCGTGCTCAACACCGATGTGGAACGTCGCGTATCGCTCGGATCGAAACGGTCGTCCACAGTACGGACAGGTTGTAGCAGGCGTTTCGTCCGGTGGCACCTCGTACTCCCGCTCGAGCGTTCGGTCGGTTGCCATTCGATCGACTATTATTGGAGTGTGAGGAAGTGTTTGCCGGTTCGACACGCTGGTTAAGCACACGTGGACAGCACCAGTGACGGGAGACCGTCGAGGCGTGAGGCGTGGTTATAGATCGAGTCTGCCTTAGCCCGGGACGTACGGCGGACTCATCGTCCCTTGGGAGACGAGATAGAGACTTGCCATTGTGAAAAAGATCATCACGACGATGAGGGGATACTGGCTCCTGATCGCCTGAAGCTTCCCTGGGAAGAGTTCGAACGAGACGGTGTGTGAGACCCACACCGCGAGGATGTGGCCGACCAGAATACCGGCAATTTCGATGTACCCGAACCAGCCCGGCACCACGTACTGGGTCGGATTCGGCGGCGGAGAAAGCGGCGATGCGAGCGCGCCGACGAGCGCTGGCCATAGCGCGATCGCAAAGCCGATGTAGTGGGCAAAGTGGTAGCCGGCCGCGATCGCGAGCAGCGGTGCGGCAAACCGGAGTCCGAGGTACTCACGGGAGAGATACGTCTCGGCCCGCTCACGAGTCCGGTCGATTGCGCCCCAATACACCTTCCAGAACAGAGCGAAGCCACCAACGAGCAAGAACAGATAGACCAGCACTGGCGGCACGCCAAGCCCGACGAGAGCTTCGACCGTCCGAACCCCAGCCGGCGTGACGATGAACCCGCTGTAGGTCAGCTCCCAGACCAGCGCGAGCACGAAGGCCACCAGCGAGGTATCAGTGATCACGTCGTCTTCGCCCAGTTTCGACCCGGGATAACGGAACTCAAGCCCGTCATCGGTCCGCTGGATCGGCGCGACGGCGCTGTAGAGGCGAAACCACAGCGAAAGCGGATCACCGCGTCGGAACCACGTCTCTGGTGAGAAGATAACCGCACTCGAGATCGTAAACAGCGAATACATGACGAGTATCAGCGCCAGCACGGTCGCCGAAGTGGTCAGGGGAGCGACGACCTCGAGCCAAATGAACGTCAACAGCGCCACGACGGCGGGCCAGGAACCAAAGGCTGGCGGGTACGTTTCGAAGTCGTTGGGGAGCGCTGCAGCGATGCGTCGCCACGGGTTGAGCGCCGGCCACGGGTTGCCGACGGTGTACGCAAAGATCGTCAGCAGCGCCCGTCCTCCGACGAACGTTGCCAGCACAGTCACGCTGACCAGCCCGATAGCTGGACCAACGAACCCGGCAACGAGGATGATCGCGAGCCCGAGCAGACCGATCACACCGAACAGCCGCGAGCCCGCAACACGGAGGCGATCAGTCGTCGCTTCGAGCGTTCGGTCGTGGTAGGTTCCGATCATGTCGCGATCGGTAACGAGCATTGTCAACAGTGCTGATGCGCCGACGGTACCGCCGCCAGTTGCGAGGTACAACCATGTTGGGATGGATACATTGCTACTCCCCCCCATGAGTCCAGAGGCAGTCATGCTCGCAGCGACGACACCGGTGCCCGCGGCAAGGATTACGAGCGCGAACACGACGCCGATACTGGCTCGGCGAACGAGAGCCGAACGTCTACTCATTGCCGGCCCTTCGAACCGGCGTTGCATCTACGTGTCGCTTCTGTATGGCCGTGGACGGACTCGCGTTCGTGACGGGTGGTCCCCGAGCGATCGTATGGGGAAGCTATAAGTATCCGTCCCCCACATTCCCCACCAATGGCGAGTATTCGGAACTACGCATTGATTTACGTGGCACTGGTACTGCTGGCTACGGGGAAGTTCGTCTTCTTCCACTTCGACTTCTTCACCTACACGATGGCAGTAGGCGGCACGCTGGTGCTGGCAGCCATCAAGGTCGGACTGATCGCCGGGTACTTCCAGCACCTCAAATACGAGCCACGGGCGGTCACCTACACGATGGCTGTTGCGGCGTTTATGGTCGTCCTGCTCACCCTCGCAGCAGGCTACTCGATCCAGTAACGTCCCAGCCGTCGACGTGACTGCCGTACTTGGCCTATTCTCGCCTCGTCTATCGATTTCACTGACCGACGAGTGTGCCGTCTGCCGTCTCACGACGTTTTGGTGATCGATGTCTGGAAGCGACGCTCGCTGTTCGAGCGATCGCGCCACGTCTCGAGCGGACCGGGATGCATAGCCGGGAGACGCGACTGTCGAATACGTCGAGCGTCGGTTTGCAGCCGAGACACTCACAGCACAGTCGACGTCTTCAGCAACGCTCCCTCAGCGATCGTCGTCACTGATCGTCAGTATCCCTGATCACACACACTAATCCCGCGATCGGTGTGTCACTCGGTCCAGTTGTTCCGATAGAACGACACCCAGTTGCTCACACGTCGACGAGCCAGATACGAACCGACGACGGGAGTTCATACACCTCGAGAAAGACGTCGTCGATAAACTGGGCGATCCGGTTTGGATCCGCCTTTGCGCTGATCCGAACGTTGGTCCCCTCGGCGTCGTCGGGTCGCGTCAGGTCGTCGATTTTGAACGCCGGAAAGTCCTCGAGCAGCCCCTTCAGCGCCTCGAGTTCTACATCGCTGCAGTCGAGATTGATCGTTCCGTCACCGAACTGGACCCATGGCACGCCCAGCTCCGCGCTGGACTGTGCGTCCGAGTCATCGCTGTCGTCGTGGGCGGTGTCGTCCGCCTCGAGCGTCAGGAAGGCACTTGCGCGTTCGCGATGTGCCGTAATCGCGTCGACGTACAGTTTCCGTCGTTCGGCGGGCGCAGACGCATCGAAGCGAGTCATAGTAGAGAGACGTGCTCGATTCTTTAAGCCTTTATGTGATGGGCATGAACGGTGCCATATGGCACAGCCACGAATTCTGATCCTGGGCGCACCCGGGGCAGGGAAGGGGACTCAGAGTGCAAAGATCATCGAGGAGTTCGACGTCGACCACATCACCACCGGTGACGCGCTTCGGAACAACAAGGAGATGGACATCTCCGATATGGACACCGAGTACGACACGCCGGGTGAATACATGGATCAGGGCGAACTCGTCCCCGACGAGGTCGTCAACGCCATCGTCGACGAGGCACTCACTCAGGCCGACGGCTTCGTCCTCGACGGCTATCCGCGTAACTTAGAGCAGGCCGAAGAACTCGAGGGCATGACCGATCTGGACCTTGCACTCTACCTCGAGGTCGGCGAAGAGGAACTCGTCCACCGACTGACGGGCCGCCGGATGGACCCCGAGACGGGCGACATCTACCACGTCGAGTACAACCCACCGGAGGACCCCGAAGTCGAAGAACGACTCGTCCAGCGCGACGACGACACCGAAGAAACTGTCCGCGAACGACTGTCGGTCTTCCACGAGAACACCGAGCCGGTCATCGAGTATTACGACGAGCAGGGTGACTTAGAGCGTGTTGACGGTGAACAGGCACCCGACGAGGTCTGGGAGGACGTGAAGGCGACGATCGAAGACGCAGCGTAACTGATCAGGTGTTTTTTACCTCGAGTTCGTGAACGGCGACGTTCAGGTACGTAATATCCGGTGGAAATACCGGCCCTTCAGGGTAGATATTGGGTTCGAATCCCTCGAGTTTTTCGTCATATTCGAATTCGATGTTTCCACCACCATGTTGTGTCCACAGTGAAGACGAAACGATAGAGCCGTCAAAATCAGCATTCGAATCGATACAGACTTGATACCCACATGATGTATCGCTGAAGTCCTCATCGCTTGGTGCGTAAATCACACCTTCGTAGTAAGCACCACCGTTTCCAGAACTGCCAGTACTGCCCTCATTCCCTGAACTGCCAGTACTGCTCTCATTCCCTGAACTGCCAGTACTGCCCTCATTCCCTGAACTGCCAGTACTGCCCTCATTCCCAGAATTACCGGGATTGTCTTCAGAATTACCGGGGCTAGCGGCTGCTACTACTCTACTGTTCCAACTTCCGCTTCCAGAACTACTACCTCTGTTCGATTGTCCGATCCTAACAGAAGTTTGGGGTGTACCATATAGTTGCAGTTGGGCAGCATTCACATCAACATTTGGCTCACAGGGGCTAACACACATATCCCCACGAACGTCGACATCACCTGTCGTATAGATTTTCAGAGCACGATCTGGACCCGACCCAGTCGACCAGTTTTTGACTTCGAGCGTACCATCCACAGAGGTATTACCATCAACGACAACAGTCGCATTTCCGTTACGCAAATCAAACGTGGCAGTATTGTCAACATCTATTTCATCAACCAAGTACGTGCCTTTCGTATACGTATATCCACCATTGATTGCACTAACACTATCATTCCAGTCATCACTAGAATCCGCCTGTTCGACAAGTGATCCAATCAACCCACCAATCTGTGTCATTCCCTCTACAATATTTATTTCATCATCGTCAATATGGTCGCCATTGTCCTCGATTGTGCCTGACACTGTGACACCAGTATCGAACGCTGCGTCGATATCTGTTCTTCCGAGCTCAACTTTCACATAGTTTTCACTAGTGTTATATTCGGTAACTGCTGCGTCTTCTACTTCATCTTCGAAATATAACTTCCAACCGCGATGGTATTTACTAGTAATTTCGAGTGTGACCGTGTCGTTCTCGACGAACGGCTCAGGTGGACCTGAATTGGATGTGTTTTTATAGCCAATAGTTACTTCGCCTGAACTAAGTTCTTTATCGCCAGTGATTTTAGTCACAGGCAACCAGAGTGTCTGGTCATCAGAATTGTAGGAGAACGACGGTTGCGATATCATACGAGTCTGATTACCGGTCTCGCGCCAGACAGCGCCAGCCTGATAAGCGACGATACTGCCATCATCGCCCTCGTACTCAATCGATCCCATTGTAAGATTCTCTATTTCAGTACTGCTTCTCTTGATTACAATGTTCCCCGACGCAGTTCGTGTGACTGCACCACTGCCAGCGACGTCGAATGTGATCGCTCGCGACGCATCTTGGTCTGCCGAGACGGTCGACATCTGTTGACTCAATTCGATAAACGACTGTTCGATCCGCTCGTTTTTCGACTGTTGTTCGGCGTTGTCCATCATGTTGCCGCCAACGAGCAACAGCCCGACGCTGACGGCAGCGACCATCCCGATCAGCAACACGAGCCCGAGCAGTGCGGCTTGTCCGCGGTCCGACGGACGAACGGCTCCGCCATTACGTCGTGGTCCCATTTATACAGTCAACTAATTCGGGAATCCTTATAATAACTTGTTCGACCGATTAGACAGTTCGTCCCCGCTGTATGTCGGGTGTACAAACAATCACTATCGGTCGAAACGATATTGCGATGTATCGCCGCTGCTATCCTCGCATGCCGCGACTGGCTGCCGACCGTGACGATCCAGTTGCCGAATCACTGGGATCGAATATCTCCTAACTAACCTATCTCGTAGTCGCGACACGGGTCGAACGCGAACTACCGAAGAAAAACACTTGTATATCGGACGTACCCTAGACCAAG
Source organism: Natrinema sp. HArc-T2 (assembly GCF_041821085.1). Classification (NCBI taxonomy): domain Archaea; kingdom Methanobacteriati; phylum Methanobacteriota; class Halobacteria; order Halobacteriales; family Natrialbaceae; genus Natrinema; species Natrinema sp. HArc-T2. The sequence continues at coordinate 140,562 of NZ_JBGUAZ010000006.1, forward strand.
CAGATGACGCGTACAGCCGAGAAGATCGACGCCCTCGTCCGTGAGGATTCCTCGATGGCGGATGCACTCGAGGCGATCCGCGAGGCAGCCGACAGGAACGGCGGCGAGGTCCAGTGGGCCGACGTCAGCGACGAGCTGACGAGCGGTCAGTGGGGGCGGCTGATCGAGAAAGGCGTATTAGTCGACGGCGACGAGGGGTTTGAGATCGCCGATCGCGAGGCCTACGATCGGGCACTCGATGGAAACGGTGACGGTGGCGGTGGCGGTGCCGTGGCCAGTGCCGACGTCGATATCGACGATGAGGAGTCGAGCTGGTCGCAGTGGGACAAGATAGCCGGTATCGGTGCGCTCCTGTTGATGCCCGGGTACTGGTTCGATTCGATCCGGAACGTCGTGGGCGGGACGATCGATATCGTCCTCGGACCGCTCGATGCGGCGTTGCCCTTCTATGCCGTGATCCTCTCCGTGGCACTGATCACTGGCCTGTACTCGTCGCTGCTACAGGCGAACCTGATGAACACGGAGGTCATGGGGAAATATCAAGAGCGGATGAAAGCCGTCCAGAAGGAGCAAAAAGACCTCCGCAAGCGCAAGAAAGAAGCCGAGGAACGCGGCGCGAGCGAGGCCGAAATCGAACGCCTCGAGAACGAACTCGAGCAGGTCCGCGAAGAGCAGATGGAGGCCATGGCGGACAACCTCGGGATGTTCAAAGAGCAGTTCCGCCCGATGGTCTGGATCATGCTGTTGACGATCCCGCTGTTCCTCTGGATGTACTGGAAGATCCAGTCGGTCGGCCTCAGCGGCGCGGAAGCGACTGCTATCTTGCCGCTCGTCGGCGAGACCAACTGGCAGGCTGGTCTGGTCGGACCGATGCCGGCCTGGATCGTCTGGTACTTCCTGTGCTCGATGGGCTTCTCGCAACTGCTGCGCAAGTCACTGAACATCGACATGTCGCCGACGGGCGCCTGACTGCGCCGGCGGTTCGGCTCGACCACCGCGACGTGTCGTCGGTTCGATCGCTTGGAAGCTGTCGTGTGTGACCGCTATCACCGTCGTGCTCGTGGATTCAAAACCCATTTTACCCGTCCGCTCGCAGATCGATTATGTTACTCACCGTCTCCGGCCCGCCGGGCAGCGGGAAGAGCACGACTGCCGAGTTGCTCGCCGACGCCTTCGAGCTCGACCACGTCAGCGGCGGTGACATCTTCCGGGAACTGGCCGACGAACGCGGCTACACCCCCCTCGAGTTCAACAAACTCGCCGAGGAAAACGACGAGATCGATCGCGATCTCGACCGCCGGCTCCGCAAGATTGCCGTCGAAGAAGACGATCTAGTACTCGAGTCCAGACTCGCCGGCTGGCTGGCCGCCGAGCAGGCTGATTTCCGCTTCTGGCTGGACGCGCCACCACAGGTTCGTGGCGAGCGGATCGCCGAACGCGAAGGGAAAGATCCCGCCCGTGCGACCGAGGAAACGACGGCTCGTGAGGCCAGCGAAGCACAGCGCTACGAGGAATACTACGGAATCAACATCCGTGATCTGACGATCTACGATCTCTCTGTGAACACGGCTCGCTGGGAGCCTGACGCCGTCCTCGATATGCTCGTCACCGCGGTCGAACGCTACGACGCCGACGGCGACGAAGGGAAAACACCAGTCGACACCGACTACGAGTTCTAATGTCGCTTCGTGGTCCACCCGAGGAACGGTCCCCTGCCGAGCTGCTCACCTTCGGCGTCGTCAACCTCGACAAGCCGCCAGGGCCGTCCTCACACCAGGTCAGCGGCTGGCTGCGCGACGCCGTCGACGAGACGCTCGCCGACCGCGGTGCCGACGTCACCATCGACCGCGCCGCCCACGCGGGGACGCTCGATCCCAAGGTGACCGGGTGTCTCCCGATCATGCTCGGCGATGCGACCCGTCTCGCGCCGGTCTTCCTCGAGGGGGCCAAGGAGTACGTCGCCGTCCTCGAGTGTCACGCGCCGGTGCCGGCTGACGCCGAATCGGTCGTCGCCGAGTTCGAGGGGCCGATCTACCAGAAGCCCCCGCGCAAGAGTGCCGTGTCCCGTCGCCTGCGTGTGCGCGAGATTTACGATCTCGAAGTCCTCGAGGCCGAAGAGCGGCGCCTCCTCTTGCGGATCCGCTGTGAGAGCGGGACCTACGTCCGCAAGCTCTGTCACGATCTGGGGCTGGCACTTGGAACCGGCGCTCACATGGGCCACCTCCGCCGGACGCTGACGGAGCCGTTCGACGACCAGACGCTCCACAACGCTCACGACTTCCTCGATGCGCTGGCGTTCTGGCTCGAGGACGACGACCCCGACCCCCTGTACGAGGTCGTCGACCCCGCCGAACGGATCCTCGAGGGGATCCCCAGCGTCGTGATCGCCGAAAGCGCGGCCCGCGAGGTGGCAAACGGTGCGCCGGTCTACGCGCCGGGCGTCATCGAGGCCGACGACGACATCGAGCATGGATCGCTCGTGGCCTGCTATACGCCAAACGGTGCGGCAGTGTGTCTCGGCGAGTTGGTCGGCTCGCCGGACGCTGATAGCGGCCTCGTCGTCGACCTCGAGCGCGTGCTGGTCTGATACGGTCTGCTGTCACGAGTGGCCGGCCCGACCGGAGGGCGGTCGCGGTCCCACCGGACATGACTGACGGGAGTCCGTATGAGGCCGGCAGTCGGTTCGAAACCGGGTGACACACCTCTCGTGAAACGACACCCTTAAACGGCAGACGACCATCGATCCAAGTACGGGACCGTGGGGTAGTGGTATCCTCTGCGGATGGGGTCCGTAGGACCCGAGTTCAATTCTCGGCGGTCCCATTTTCACGACGCAACGAGCGAGAGAGCGACGTGACTGCTGTGCGTGTGGGCAGCAAAAATGGCAGCAGCGACCAACTTCGCTGTGACCGTTACACGGTCATCTTCTCACAGCGATCAACTCGTGGTCGCTCGTATTCCTGAGACGGGCGTAATACTGTCTGCTGTTCACATACAATTCGCACTAGTGCTGTTGTGAAACGAGTCTCAGTCGTGTTGACCGTGTCGTCACGGTTGGCTTCGAGACGGAGCGTCGTCATCGACCGTACGAAACGAGGCATCACTACAGGGACAGACGTTATGTCCACTTACCGGCCACACTGTCCCGTCTGGCGCTACCCAGACGACGCCTGCTTTTCCGCAGCGTTCACAGATACCGAGTTTTCGTTCCTTCTCCGTCTCAGTCTCTCTCATCACAGACATCGTGGACAGCTACTACAATAACTGTTGTTATCGCTCACGTTCCTGCTACTCGTCGCATCTACCGTTCAGAGGTTGCAGAACCAAGTCTACGGACATTTGTTCGGGGAACAACACTTACAAGCGCGACGCCGTCGCGGGTTGGGCGACGCCGAGAGGTCACAGACTTCCTATCGACGCGAACAGCGACTCTCTGATAGGACTCCTGTGAGTGGGTGCCGGCGACCCCCGACCTGCCATGCGGGTGCGCCGGGATCCATGACAGCAGACCGTACGAGCCGACACTGAAAGTGCCATTCTGGCTACCGAGTAAGAGATCAAAATCGAGTTTCGGGTCGCCGAATTATTCACACTACAGTTTTGTCGGCATCTGTGACTGACGTCTGGACGGTCACGTCCACGTCGCCGGTTTCGTCGATCGAGACGATGTAATCTTTGTACGTGAATTCGACCGTGGTAGGGACTTTCTCTCCAGTAACGGACTGAAATAGTGAGTCGAGTGCATCCGTATCAATAACGCCGTGAAGCGGTGGTCGGAGCTCTTCCGGTGGGATCTCTTCGCGGTTAGCGATTTCCTCGACAACCGTGAGGGTAATTGAGTGAGTGGTTTGCACAATCGCTGCTGCCAGATAGTGGCATATAAATTCAGCCGTTCCTCCACTGACGCACGTCAGACAATCCGTTTTGAACAATCGTTCATGGATGGTTGCATGATTCAGAGTTTTATGACTACAAGTAATATATTCGCGTTAATAAGTGATTGCAGGGCGAATCAGCCCATCTCGGAAGCCACATCGATTCTCGTATCTGGCTCGAGAACGGCTTACTCGATCCGAGCGCTGTACTCGTACTCGCTGGCGCTGAGTGAGTCGGAGATGTCGATATCGAACTCGAGTTCGTACGTGTTCGCCCCTTCTCCGTCGACCGAAATTTCCCGTCGTTCGGTGTAGGTGTCGCCGCCGGAGATATCGACCTGACCGATCAGCGTGCCGGTTTTCGACGAACCGCTCGTGTTCGAGACTGCGACGGTAAGGACGACGTTTCCGAACGCTGTCGTCTCCGCAACTGTATCATCGACGGTTAAGCCGCCGCCAAACCCGTTCCCGCTTGCGGAACAGCCCGCCAGTAACGCCACTGTCCCCGCGCTGACGGCGCTGAGAACCGACCTCCGATCGCTCTCCATGGGACATCGAGTCGTTGCAGTCGGCTTCTTTCCTTCGGTTACAGTGGCAGTCGGCTCCGTACGGGGGTGCTCCGGTGCGATATTGACTCGCGAGAACCGTTCGAGGGAGAAATTCAGCGTCGAGACGACAAGACGGGGGCCACACCGGTGTCGGGGTATCGTTGCTATCCGTCCACCGTGACGAACGACGTAGCCGGTGTGACCATGTGGTTCTCGAGGAACTCCCAGTCGTCGTACCCGGTCCCCGAGGAGAATCCGTAGTAGTCTCGTGGTGCGTTGTAATTCATGACGCTCGGGTACCGCCGGAAGCTGTATCGTGTGGAGTCGATTCCCTCGAAGTCGGCGTTCGACAGCCCGAGTGAGTGACCCAGTTCGTGCATGACAGTCGTGCCAGTGTGGTCGCGGCCCGGTTGCGATTCGACCATCATCGTTCCGAGGCCGGCCTTGCCGATGACGTTTCCATGCATCGTATCGCCGGCGACGTCCTCGACGATGACCAGGTAGTGATACCCCTGGCCTGCCCGGTCGAAATACCGCGATCGATACACGGACAGATCGCCGACATCGGTCGACGGCTCCCACGGGATCGTCTCGCTGGAAACGACGTGAAGATTTATGCCGGACGAGCCATCCGGGTTTGTAAGCGGCGCGTCGTCGAATTCCGTGACGAGTCGCTCGAGTTCGGCACGTTCGAAGGCGACTCTCTCCATGCGATCAACCTCGACGTACACGTCGGTACTGAGCGGATCGGCGTCGGGAAAGAGGTCCTGGCGGTGGACCTCCGCACCGTCCGAGAGCCCGTCCCCGTCCGTATCGGCGACGGTCGGATCAGTCCCGTGCTCGTGGACTTCCGGGCCATCGTCCAGCCCGTCGTCGTCGGTGTCAGCCGCGCTCGGATCGGTCCCGTGCTCGTGGACTTCCGCACCGTCCGTGAGACCGTCGCCGTCCGTATCCGGGTCGGTGGGGTTGGTTCCGTACGTCTCGAGTTCGACACGATCGGCTATTCCGTCGCCGTCGGAATCAGCCGTCAGCGGGTCGGTCCCGTGCTCGTGGACTTCCATCGCGTCATCGAGGCCGTCGCCATCGGTATCGGCCTCGAGTGGATCCGTTCCGCGGTCCACTTCGTCGCCGTCGTTGAGGCCGTCGCCGTCCGTATCAGCGACGGTCGGATCCGTCCCGTGTCGCGTTTCCGCACCGTCGGCCAGCCCGTCATCATCGGTGTCGGCGTCGAACGGAGCCGTCCCGTCGCGCAGTTCCACCACCACCGGTTCCCCGTCGTCGTCGGGGTCGACGACCGTCGTTCCGGCGAGGACCCCCGCCGTCAACAGCCCGACGGTGAGCACGAGACCGACGAGGAGACGCGGTGACCGCATTTCCTGAATGTCATGTCCAGGAGACAAATTAAAATTCTGTTATTCATAGCCAGGATCGATCCGGCTCGGTCGGGACCGTTGGATCGCGGTTTCACTTTCACTGTGCTGCCCAAACGCTCTTACACGCCGGCCCCGGAGACGACGGTAATGGACGGCGACGAGCGCTTCGAGGTGCCGGTCGACGACGATTCCCTGCCGTTCGATCCAGCCACCACGACGATCAGAGACGGCGATGTCTTCGACTCTCTCGAGCCGGCAGTCCAGCAGTGGTGGCTCGAGGAGTTCGGCGAGTTCGTTCCCGAGAACGAGGGCTTTTTTACGCCGCCACAGCGGGATGCGATCCCGAAGATCGAGGCAGGGACGAACACGCTGGTCTGTGCGCCAACGGGGTCGGGGAAGACGATGTCGTCGTTTCTCTCGATCATCAACTCGCTCTATAAGCGCGAGCGGGACGCCGACGACGTCGACGGGCAGAGCGCGTCTACCCGGGAGACGGAGTCCCCCGCTGGCCTCGAGAACTCGGTCTATTGCCTCTACATCTCGCCGCTAAAATCCCTCGCGAACGATATCCACCGCAATCTCGAGGTGCCACTCGCGGGCATCGAGTCGATCGCGGCCGAGCGCGACGACGTGTCGATGGGCGAGATCCGCCACGCGATTCGTCACGGCGACACCGACTCCAGTGAGCGCCAGCGGATGCTCGAAGAGACGCCCCACATCCTCAATACGACCCCCGAGACACTCGCGATCTTGTTGAACGCGCCCAAGTTCCGCGAGAAACTCCGGACCGTCGAGTACGTCATCGTCGACGAGATCCACTCGCTGGCGGCGAGCAAGCGGGGGACCCACCTCGCGGTGAGTCTCGAGCGACTCGCGGCGATGGCCGACGGTGAGATTACGCGAATCGGCTGTTCAGCGACGATCGAGCCGCTGTCCCGTGTTGCGGAGTTTCTGGTGGGCCGCGATGAACCGGGTGGCGACCCGCGCGACTATGAAATCGTCGACGCCCGGTTTGCCCGCGAGTTCGACCTGCAACTCGAGTGTCCGACTGCCGATCTGATCAACACGTCCCGTGAGGTGATCCAAGAGCGGTTCTACCAGCAACTCCACGACCACGTCCAGGCGCATACGAACACGCTTGTGTTCACCAACACGCGCTCGGGGGCTGAACGCGTCCTCCACAACCTTCGGGAGCACTTCGACGCCTACGACGAGGCCAACTCGGCCTGTCACCACGGCAGCCTCTCGAAGGAGGTCCGTCAAGATGTCGAAGACCGGCTGAAAGCCGGCGATCTCGAGGTCGTCACCACCTCGACGAGCCTCGAGCTTGGCATCGACATGCCCCATATCGACCTCGTGGTGCAGGTCGGCTCGCCCAAAAGCGTCGCCGCCCTGCTTCAGCGAGTCGGGCGGGCGGGCCACCGCGTCGGCCAGACTGTGACGGGGCGGGTGATCGCGCTCGACCGGGACGAACTCGTCGAGTGTGCGGTCATGCTCAAGACGGCCACGGAGGGCTTTGTCGACTCGGTGTCGATCCCCGAGAACGCTCAGGACGTGGCCGCTCAGCACGTCTACGGAATGGCGATCGCCGAGATCCGGCCCGAGGCCGAACTGAAAGGCATTCTCCGACGGGCGTATCCCTACCGGGACTACACCGACGCCGAGTACGAGTCGCTCATGCGGTATCTCACCGCCGAGTACGCCGGTCTCGAGGACAAGAACGTCTACGCGAAGGTTTGGCGGGACGAAAACGACCCGCCGGACGGCAAGCACCACCACGAAGCGTACCCGGTCGGCGAGCCGTTGATCGGCAAACGCGGTCGACTCGCGCGCGTCATCTACATGACCAACATCGGGACGATCCCCGACTCGTTTACCTGCGACGTCCACACGCGGGCGAGCGACGAGTGGGTCGGCCAGTTGGACGAGGGGTATCTCGATACACTCGAGAAAGGTGATGTCTTCGTTCTGGGCGGCGACCACTTCGAGTATCGCTATCGGCGCGGCTCGAAGGTCTACGTCGACCGTACGAGCGCCCGCCCAACCGTCCCCTCGTGGTACTCCGAGCGGTTGCCCCTCTCCTACGACCTGGGCCGTGAGATCCTCGCCTTCCAGAGCGATCTCCTCGAGCGCTACGACGCTGGCGGGCCGCCGCGGGTTCGCGCGTGGCTCCGGGAGCTTCCCCTCGACGACGACAGCGTCCGCGCGATCGCCCGGCTGTTCGACCATCACGTGCAGTACGCGGGCACAGAGAGCGTGAGCACGCCGGACCGGCTCGCGATCGAAGTCGTCCGCGATCGCGAAGAGTACGAACGCCACTACTACGTCCGCTCGAACTACGGCCGGAAGGTCAACGACGGCCTCTCCCGCCTGCTCGCCTATCGCTGTGCCCAGGAGGCGACGGCGAACGTCCGTGTCGCGGTCGCAGACAACGGCTTCGTCCTCTCGATGCCGTTAAACCGGAAAGTCGATCTCGAGGGGATTGTCGCCGACCTCGAAGCCGACGATGTCCGCGCGGATCTCCGGGCGGCGCTGTCGGGAACCGACCTGCTCCAGCGCTATTTCCGGATCAACGCGACCCGATCGCTGATGATCCTCAAACGCTACAAGGGCTACGAGAAGTCCGCCAGCGAACAGCAGGTCTCGAGCGAGATGTTGCTCGGCTTCGCCGAAGACCTCGAGGAGTTCGCCGTGATCGAGGAGACCTACCGCGAAATCCTCGAGGACAAACTGAACGTCGCCGAGATCGAGGCCATCGTCGACGCGATCGATGGGGGTGACCTCGACCTCTCGCGACACCTCCTCGACTCGCCGACGCCACGGGCGTTCGGACTCGCGACGCTGTCGGCCAGCGACGTCGTCCTCGCCGAAGACGAGAGCGCCGCACTCCAGTCGTTTCACGAATACGTCCTCGAGGAGATCGGCGAGGAGTCGCTTTCGGGGCTCTCGACGACTCGAGACACCGATTCACGGAGCCACTGATCGTCACTGCACGGCGACCGCACGACGGCTGTCCGATCGCGCTAATATCAATCTATATCAGGGCCGCCACGACAGTTGCACTAGCATGAGCAGCGACCCACCGAATTGGGATTTTAAAGATCGGGATATCGCGATTCTCACCGAGCTTGCCGACGACCCACAGCTGTCCTCGCGAGAGCTCACCACGGTACTCGAGGACAAGTACGATATCGACGTCTCTCACGTCACGGTCAGCGAGTCGATCCGGCGGATGCGCGACGAGGGAGTATTCCGCGAGGCGATCATCCCGAACGAGGAATACTATATCTTCGCGCTGTTCGAGTTCAAGTTCAATACCGAACACTTCGCCGACCACTGGCGTGCTGCGATGGAGGACATCAGAGCGGACAAACACACGCTGTTTTTCTTCCTCGCCGACGGGGAGTACCAGTGGAAGACCGTCATGATGTTTCGCGACCGGCAGGAAGTTCCCAAGTGGATCCACGACTGCTACTCGGACCACGGCAAGGTCATCGAGAACATTCGGAACTCGGCGGTCCACAACGTTCTCAAGTTCCAGACCGATCCCCAGATCTACGAAGATCTCGGCAAGGAACGCAGCGAGCGATGACGCCTCCCGGCGCGGCTCTCAGAGTCGATTTTCACCTCTCTTCACGTTCGTCACTCTCGAGACCCACGGGACGGACTCGAAACAGTCCGGTCGCAGTCACTGCGCGTTCGGTCTAGGGCTGGGCTCCTCCTTCTTCGTACGGCTGGATGACGACGAAGCCCTCTGAGCCAGTAAATTCCATCTGGATGCTTTCCCCGGAAGTCTGTCCGATCTCGATCGTTTTGTTGGTCGCAAACGACGGCGAGAGGTTGGTACTCCAGGCGACGGTCGCATCCGGATCGGTAGTGACTGGCGGCGTCACCACCAGCGGGTCTCCGTGTGTAGAGATCGCAACTGCGCCCGGCCCAGTGAGGTACACGTTCGTCAGGCCTCCTGCGGCGACTTCCGAAAGGCTGCCAATGGTATTGATTTCGTAGTCGACCGTCGACTCGAAGGCGAGGACGTCGTTCCCGTTGACCGAGATCGACTGTCCGTCATCGAGCTCGAGTATCTGGACTTTCTTTCCCTGATCGGCAACGTAGAGGTGACCACTCCCTTCAGCCTCCATCACCGGCGTTCCTTCGCTCGATACTGCCTCCTTGACGAATCCCGTGAGTCCACCTTCTGCAGACGATTTTCCGGTGAACGTCAGCTCCCCAGTATATCCGATCATCGAGCCGGCTTTGACCATCACCGTTCCGTCGACCGGAATGTCGAGTAGCCGTTTGTTCTCCTTTTGAAATCCGCTGTTTCCTTCTTTCGGCGCGTTCGTTCGTGTAAATTCATCAACATCCATGGTGACATTCGAATTACCTGTTGTAGTCATATAAACTCTTTTCCAGAACAATCTCGATGTCGGACGAAGCGACAGCAAATGGCTGGCGACCGTTCGTTCCCGACTCGACAGTCACTCGAGCGTGTCGGCAGTGTCGAGGTAGCCACTGTTCGTGAGCTTGCTTGAGTCGCCGATATGGGAATCGCGACTGCGTCGATCCAGTGCTGTCGACGCACTCCGCTTCCGAGACACTCGCTGTTCAGCCATAAACGGGCGACGAGTCGTCACCGGTTCCCATACAGCCAAAAGCCTGTCTGGCATCTATGACTGATGATGACTGACAGAGACGTCCACCTGCCCGTCGCCGCACAGCCGACGATCGAGTCGATCGTCGACTACACGCAGGCGGCTGAAGACGCCGGTTACGATTGTGCGTGGCTCCCCGAAACGTGGGGTCGCGACGCCGTCACCGTGCTGTCGGCGATGGCCGAGCGAACCGACGCGATCGACATCGGCTCGAGCATTCTCAACACCTACTCGCGGTCGCCGGCGCTGCTGGGCCAGACGGCGGCGACGCTTCAGGAACTCGCTGCGGGCCGGTTCCGGCTTGGACTCGGCCCGAGCGGCCCGGTCGTGATCGAGAACTGGCACGGCGTCGAGTACGGCAACCCGCTCAAGCGGACCCGCGAGACCGTCGAGATCGTCCGGCAGGTCCTTTCGGGCGAGCCCGTCGACTACGACGGCGACGACTTCGAGCTGTCGGGCTTTCGGCTGCGCTGTGACCCGCCGGAAACGACTCCACCGATCGAGGTCACCGGGATGGGTCCCAAGGCGGTCGAACTCGCGGGCCGCTTTGCCGACGGCTGGCACGGCATCATGCTCACACCCGAGGGGATCGACGCGCGACTCGAGGACATCGAGCGCGGTGCCGACCTGGGCGATCGTGACCCCGACGATGTCCACGTCACTGCCGGCGTTACCTGCTGCGTGCGGGACGATCCCCACGAAGCGCGTGCGCTCGCCCGCCAGCACGTCGCATTCTACATCGGCGGGATGGGGACGTTCTACCGGGATTCCCTCGAGCGCCAGGGCTACGACGAGGCCGCCGCCATCTACGACGCCTGGCAGGACGGCGACCGCGAGCGTGCACTCGAACTCGTCGACGAAAATATCGTCGACGACCTCTGTGCGGTCGGCAGTCCGGAAACGGCTCGCGAGCAACTCGCGCGCTACGAGGCAGTCGACGGGCTCGACGCCATCGCGGTCAGTTTCCCGCGCGGTGCCGACGAGGAAGGAATTCGCCAGACGATGGCTGCGGTCGCACCAGATCGCTGACTGGTTCTTGAACCGAATGGGGCTTTCGGAGCCGTGTCGGGGGGTTCGCCATATACAAGACAGTATCAGTTCCATCGAACTCGAGGGCTTCGACAGCTACAAACCGCCCGTTGTTCCAGTTCGTGGTATGCCCGGCAAGGTGAGTCCGGACGATCTGCTCACGCACGTCTTCCAGCGAACGGGGGCTGCCGAGACCGACGAGACGGTCTTACAGGGCCCGGCTGAGGGCGAGGACGCCGCCGCGATCGACTGGCCCGACGGCGAGGGAACGCTCGTGGTCAGCTCCGATCCGATCTCGTTGGCCGCCTCGCAGGTCGGCCAACTCGGTATCGCCGTCGCGACCAACGACGTCGCTGTCTCGGGGGCCGATCCGCGCTGGTTGACCGCCGTCGTGTTGCTCCCGACCGGCACCGATACGACCGTTCTCGAGGAAATCACCAACGACCTCGACGCAGCCGCCCGCGAACTCGGCGCATCGATCGTCGGCGGCCACTCGGAGTACGTCGACCAACTCGAGCGACCGCTGCTCTCGCTGACGGCGATGGGTGCGACCGAGCGGTACGTTCCGACCGGCGGCGCCAAGCCAGGAGATGCCGTCGTCCTCACCAAGGCGGCGGGAATAGAAGGCTCGGCCATCCTCGCGGCGGATTTCGGCGACAACCTCGATGTCGAGCCGGAGCTCCGCGACCGCGCCGCAAGCTATCTCGAGGAGATCAGCGTTCTCCCCGAATCACGGATCGTCCGCGAGTACGCGACGGCGATGCACGATCCCACAGAGGGTGGCGTCACGTCGGGCTTGCTCGAGGTGGCCCGTGCTTCGAACGTTCGACTCGAGATCGACCGCGACGCCGTCCCGGTCCGCGAGCCGACGGCGGCGCTGTGTGCTGCTGCTGGCGTCGATCCGTTGCGAATTTTCGGCTCCGGCGCGTTGCTCGCAACCGTTCCCGAGGATACAGTCGATGCCTGTCTCATCGAACTCGACGAGGCTGGGCTCGAGGCCGCGACGATCGGCACTGTCAGTGCGCTCGAGGGGGGAGACCCCGAACTCGTGCTCGACGGCGAGTCGATCGCCGACCCGATCGAAGACGAACTCTATCCGCTGTGGGCGCAGGCGGACAGCAAGGAGTGATCGGCTCGAGGGAGCGAGTTTCGAGCACGCCGGCGGTCGTCACTCGAGTCGGACGGCAGTGCCGTACGCGATGACTTCTGACCCACCGTTTGCGATCTCGGAACTCTCGAGTCGGACGTTGACCACGGCGTCGGCACCCATCGAGTCGGCGTCCGCGACCATACGTGAGATCGCTTCGTCGCGCGCGTCGGTCAGCAGCTCCGAGTAAGCTTTGAGCTCACCGCCGGTGATATTCCGGATTGACTGTGTGATATCGCGACCGACGTTTCGTGCTTTGACCGTGTTGCCGCGTGCGATGCCAAGCGATTCTCGAATCTCGTGACCGGGGACCGTCTCAGTAGTGACGAGTTCCATACGCAATCGTATTGATTTTCTAATAGTAAATACCATTCCAACGGTGTGACCGTTCGGCTGATATGAGACGTCAGCGAGTCGGCAGCAGGCCGGTCGACGACGACACTGGCCGGTCAGCCGACACTCACCGTGACTCGAGCGCGTCAACCTCGAGCCGACCGACGGCAGCCGGAGCGAGGAAGATGCCACCCAGAAGCATCGCATAGAGCACGACCAACAGCGGTTCGACCGTTTCGACGAGCGATTCGGCCACCTGAACGACGGCCACGAATCCACCACCGACGACGAGAAGCACGAATCCCTCGAGCCGGGATCGCAGCGCTGGCAGGTCCGGCAGCCGTTGTGAACCCAGCAGGCCCCCGATCGAGCCGCCGAGTCCGAGCAGCGAGTCGGTCGTGCCACCGGCGATGACGACTGCGGGAATCGAGAGGACGAGTGCAATCGCGAAGCCGGTCGTCGGGTCGCCGCCCGTGAGTCGATCCATGGCGGCGATGAAGACGATGCCGAGGAGCACACCGACGATCACGTCACCGAGGTAGTGGACGCCAAGGACGACGCGTGAAAGCGAGACGAGGACGACGAGCGTCCCGGCAGCCAGCAGCGCCCGTCGGTCCCGCGTCCGATCGTACGCGGAGACGAGGCCGCCGTAGACGACGGTCGCAGCGAAGGCGTGCCCGCTCGGGAAGCCGTAGCCAGTGTGTTCGTCCTCGAGCGGGACCAGCATGGCGTCTGCCGGCGGTCGCGGGAGTGCAAACAGCGACTTGAGTGCCAGCAGAAGCGCCAGTCCGGCGATCGCATAACTGATCACGAGCGCGCTCCGGCGGCGACTCGACCACCAGAACAGCACCGCGAGCAAGAGCATGAGCGCGGTCGTTCCACCGAGGTCGGTCACGAAGACGACGAACTCCGCGTATTCGGTGGAGACAGCATCCCGAACGAGTGCACTCTGCTCTTTGAGTCGCATGTCGTCGGTCGTTACTCTCAGCGAAAGATAAGTGTAGGGAGTTTCGAGACGGGTGTGTCCGGTTCACCCACGAACCGGATCGTGACGGCTGGCGGCTTACCGTCGCGCCCACGCGAGCATGCGCTCGTAGACCGGATCGGACGCGAGTGCCGACGAGTCGCCGACCAGCACCAGCGCGCGTTTGGGCCGGGTCAACGCAACGTTGATTCGGCGGTAGTCCTCGAAGATCGGCCCCTCGAGCGTGCCTGTCGCCGTAAAGGAGACGATGATGACCTCCTGACTCGAGCCCTGGAAGCGGTCGACGGTGTCGACGGCGACATCGTCGGGGACGTGCTTCGAGATCTCCGAGACCTGCGCACGGAAGGGCGCGATGACGCCGATTTCGGAGCGCTCGAGGCCGGCGGCCTCGTACGACTCGATCAACTCGGCGATCCGTTTGGCTTCCTCGCTGTCGGTATACCGGCTCGGGTCGCCCGTAACGTCGACGAACGAGACCGGATCCTGTAACTTTGGGGGCAGCGCGTCGCGAGAGACGCCCTCAAGATCGTCGAGCGTCCGTCCCGCGACCGACGGCGTCGCGGGCCGAAGCTGGCCGTCGTAGAACTCCGTGGAGGCGAAGGCCTGGATGCGCTGGTTCATCCGGTACTGGCGGTCGAGCATGACGCCGGCGTCGAGATACAGGTCGACGAGGCGCTCGAACAGCGACTCGGAAAGATCGTTCTCGGCGCGCACGACGGGCGGGAGCTGCTCGTGATCGCCGACGAGGACGAACCGCTCGGCTAAGTTGATCGCCGCACAGGTCCCGGGCTCGGTGAGCTGGGCGGCCTCGTCGACCAGCGCCACGTCGAAGGCCTGCTCTTTCATGACCCGTGAACCGCAGGTCGCAGTCGTCGCCGCAACGACCTGTGCGTTCTGCAGTTTCGCGACGCGGTCGTCGGGATCGCCGGCCCGCTCGAGCCGGTACGGTTCCATGTCCGAGCGGACGCCGCTTTCAGAGCCGACGCGGACGACCCGCTCGTCGTCGAGCACGTCACCTAATTGCTCGAGGGTGGCCTCGAGCGCGTTATCGACGGCGCGGTTCGTAAAGGCCGACAGCAGGACGCGCTCGCCGCGCTCGACCATCGCACGGATGGCCTGGGCGATGGTGTAGGTCTTCCCGGTGCCCGGCGGGCCGTGGATTAGCGCACAGTCTCGCGCGCCGACGGCCTTCGTCACGGCCTCGTTCTGGCGCTCGTTGTTGTCGATGAACGTCTCGTCTACGTCCTCAAACTCGGGTTCCGCGCGCCCGAACAGGATATCCTTGCGTCGCGCGTCGCCTTTCAGGAGCGCATCGTGCATCGCGACGAGCAGCCGGTCGGTCGTCAGCTCGGAAGGATAGACGTCGAGTCGCGTTACTTCGACCGGCTCGTCCGTCGTGAGGACGATCTCGTCGTCTAACCGCTCGATCCGTGCCAACTCGGAGTCGCCGCGAACCGGGTGGCCGTCGCTTGCGAGGACGAGGTCGCCCTCCCGGAGCTTCGACGTTGCCCCGCCCTCACGGCGCGCTCTGAGTTCCCAGCGGCCACCTTCGAGCGACCGCTTTTCGACGAACTCGAGGTCGATCAGCGCGCGGTCGTCGTCGGCCCGTTCTTCGGCGCTCTGTTCCCAGAGCTTGGCGTACTCGCGGTGGACCTCGCGGCGTTCCTCCTCGATCGCGCGATAGAAGCGCTCGAAGTACTCGCGTTCTGCCTCGGGCAGCGGCTGGCCGATCTGGCCGGCCTTGGACTCCTGATCGAGCCGACCGGAGACGACCATGCAGGTGTCCTGCTCGAAGCAGTATTCGCACTTCGCGTCGGCCTCGTAGCCCGTCGGGATGTCGCCCGACATCTCCATCGCCGCGATCTCGTTGCGCAGGCGGACGACGTATTTTAGGAGCCCGTTGCCCATCGAGAAGTCCTTCGCAGGGGTGAGGTCGCCGGTCTCCTCGTTGCGATCGAGCGCCGAGTTCTTCGTGTAGAGCAACGTGCCGGTGTCGACGTCGCCGCCGTGTTCCTCAAGCAACAGCGCGTAACAGGCGGCCTGGACCTTGTCCTTGAACCGCGGTTCTTTCTTCAGGTTCTTCCCCGTCTTGAGTTCGACCGGCGAACCCCGTCGGATCGCGTCGGCTCGCCCACGGATACCGAACGTTTCGCTGATGAGCAACTGCTCGGAGCGCCAGTTATCGTCCTCAGTGAGCCTGCCCTGCTCGAGCCAGCCTTCGATCGCTTTGGCGTTCTCACGGACGTCCTCAGCGACGGCCTCGGGCGTCTCGCCCAGCAGGCCGAGTTGGAGGCCGCGTTCCTCGACGCGGGCGTCGATCGACTCCTCTATGTCCCGGCCCCGCAGGAGATCGCCGAAGACCTCGTGGACGAGCGTCCCCTTCACAACGGGGTAGTTCAGCGGCACGCCCGAGAGCTTGTTCAGGTAGTACAGGCGGGGACACTCGACCCAGTTGCGGATCGACGTGACGCTGACCAGAAAGGAGGGTTCGACGACGACGTAGGAGTCGCCCGTCGTCGCGTACTGCGTCTCTCCCTGGTACTCCTCCTCCTTGGCATTGGTCACGAGCAACTCCATTCCCGGCTCGAGCAATTCGGCCGACTCCGTCCACTTGTTCCAGAGCGTCACCGTCGTGGTCTCGTGGCTCTCCGCGACGGTCGCCGTCCCGCCATCGCCGAGTGTCGGTGTGGCGTCGCCGGGCGGCTCGAGACCGTCGTCGGCCAGTCGAAGCGGCACCTCGGCGAGGTCATTCTCGCCGTAGCTCGTCGACACCGACCGCACGTCGACCTCGTCAGCGACGGTTCCGCGTACGTACACAGCGTACCGTCACGGTCGAGTGATCAAAAACGCTATCGGTCGCTCGGCTGTAGGCGAGCGCTCGTGAGCCGCTGGCGGACAGCTGCGCTCAGCCGTCGATAACCGACGGTTACTGTCCGTTTCAGTGAGACGTGGAACCGTCTCTGATATCAATCAGACCGTGAGCGAAAGAACGGACGCGGACGCTTTTGCGAGCGAGCGCCAACCCGCTGTCTGCTATGAGCGACCCCAACAGCGACGACCGTCGGACGGGTGGCTCGTCCGCGGACGACACCGACGGGCCACCGAACCGCACGGAAACAGCCACAACCGACATCGGCCACGGCACCGGTGTCGGTAACCGACCAGACATGGGCGGCAACCCACGCGACGAGTCCACCCAGGTCGCAACCACGGAACGACGGCGAGACACGTCGGTCCTCAGCCTCCTCGTCGCCGTCATCGGGGTGTGGGTCGCGCTGTCGACGGTCGTCTTCGAGACGACGGCTGCGCCGCTCTGGAACAACGTCCTCGTCGGCCTCGTCATCGGCGCCGCCGCGGGCTATAACTACTACCGACTGACGAACGACATCCCGCTCAGTACCGCCATCGCGTCGCTGATCACCATCCTCGGCATCTGGTTGATCATCTCGACTGCGCTGCTCGAGATGACCGGCGGCCCATTTTGGAATACGATCGTGTCCGGGCTGTTGATCGCCGGAATCGCGGGGTACAACACCTACGAAGCCCGCGAAGCACGAACGGTCGCGACCGAACCCGAGGCGGAACCCTAGAGCCGGTTCGATCCGTAGTCGGCCTCGAGCCGATGGATACGGTGTTCGGCAGCGTGGTGGCTCATCGCGACGGTAGAAAATATCAGCATGACAACGGCGAAACCGATCGAAACGATCGGCGAAACGCCGTTGACGTAGCTATTGCTGAGTTGTCCCAGCGCCAGTGCAAGCGGGGCAAGTGTTAGCAGCGAACTTTTCGCTGGCGTGGCACGAAACAGTTCGGCGAACGAGAGTGAGCGGCGGCGAGACATCGGAAAGCGTCAGTTACGCATCCTGCTCTGGGAGTCGTCGTATTCCTTTTGGTTCCCCTCTCACCTCCCACCTGCTGCGTGGTGGAACAGTCGCTCCGGGGCGTCTGTCGAAGTAATCGATACGTTCTTTCTGCCGGCGACCCTCCTATCTGGTATGCGGATACGCGAGTGGCAGGACATACTCGAGGACGTCACGGAGCGAGACGTCGATCCGGAGGACTGGCGTGCCGTCGCCGGTGATCGTGCCGGTGGCGTCGGCGAAGACATGTACCTCGCGCATCCCCGGGCCGGCGTCTTCTTTCTGAAAACGTACGCGAAAAACCCCTTCGAGGTCCGTGGCGTCGGCACGCGGGTCGCGCGCAACCTCGACGACGAGATCGGCTCGTTTATGCCCGAGCGCGACGCGGGTGGACGCTTTGCGGTCCAGTCACCGCCCGAAAACGAGTCTCAGGCCGAGACCGTCGGTAAGCGTCTGGAGACGGTCCTCGAGACGCACGCGGATGCGCCAACCCGTCCACAGGATCTGTTCGACGACGTGATGGAGGCCATCGAGAGCCCCGCCTTCGGACCGATGGCGTACGACCAGTACGACCGACCCGACGAACTTGAGGACCTCGCGGAGCGCTTTGAGGAGGCAGACGACCTGTTGAACGCGGAACTCGACGACCTTATCGAGACGGACGAAGTCGATCGGGGCTTCATGTGAGACTGCCGGCGAGGGAGGGCCTGCGTTCGCGTCCGGTGGCTCTTTGGGATCGCGCTTCGAGCATAGGGGTATGTCACCGAGTGCCGAGGCGATCGTCTGCGACTACTACGATGCACTCTGCAACGGCGACCCCCTCGTGCCGTACTTCCGTGACGACGCCTCAACCGTCAAGTTCGGCATCAGCGAGTCCCTGTTCGGGATCGACGAGATTGCACGAGCGCTCACGGAACAGACCGAGACGACCGACGAGTGGACGGTCAGCAGTCGGCATCTCGTCGTCGACAAACGCGACGACTTTGCGACGATGGCTGACGACGTCACGATGGCCTGGACGGACACGGAAAGCGGTGATCGATACCGCTTCGACAGCCGCTGGAGCGGAACGCTGGTAAGAGCAGTGGTGGAAGGGGAGGCAGACGCGGACGCACCGGCCTGGCAGTTTACCGTGCTGCACGTCAGCGCACCCTGCGAACTATGAGTCGCGGTCCTGCTCGCTCGAGCACACAGCAGCGCGCCGCCGATCAGCTCAAACTCGTGTTCGTATTGCTGGTCGGACTCTCGGGCGGTCTGATCGCCTTCCAGAGCGACGCCTCACTGGTAGTGATCGGACTCGCGATACTCGGCGGGATCGCCACCGGGGGCGCGTTGCTCTGGTACTTAATCTGGATTATGGCCGACTAGGGTCGCAGATCTCCCTCGAGCGCCGTATCAGCGATCGACGCGTCGAATCCACAGTTCCGGCGCGTCGAGTTCGTCGTGGGTCGGCAGGTTCTCCGGTTGCTCCCAGACGAGACCTGCCGTCTCGAGATCGCGGACGGCGACGACATGTTCGAAGAAGTTCTTCCCGCGTTCGTACTGGCGCTGTTTGAGTCCGAGACCGAGCAGCCGACGGAACAGCCGCTGGAGGGGACCCCGACCCTGCCGGCGCTCGTCGAGTTTGCGCCGCAGGTCCTCGTACTCCTCGTCGAAGGCGTGATCCATCAGGAGTTCGGCATAGCCTTCGACGACAGTCATCGCGGCGTCAAGGTCGCGGAACGCCTCGCGGTCGAACGAGCCCTCCGAGAGGGTGGCGATGCCCTCTTCCATGCGGGCCTCGAGATGGTCCGAAAGCCACGGTGCAGCCCCGAACTCGGCGGCATGAGTCACCTCGTGGAAGGCGATCCAGCGGCGGAACCGGTCGGCGTCGACGCCGAGCGTGTCGGCGGCGTTGCGGATGTTCGGTCGGATGAAATACAGCGCGTGATCGTCGTCGGGCATGTCGGCCAGCAAGAGGGGATCGTACTGCCCCAAGACGTTCCGCCCGAGGAAGGCAAGTAGGACAGTCATCGTCCCCGTGTTGATCGTCCGGGCGACGCCGGGGAACGCGCCGGTGTGGGTCTCGAGGGCACCCATGACCCGCTCGAAGGTGGCGACGTTGGCGTCGATCCAGTGGTGGCGATTCTGGATCTCGATCGTCTCGGGCACGTCGAAGTCGGCACCGGAGACCGCCCGCACAGCCGCACGCGCGTCCCGAACGTCGCGGGCATAGCCCTCGCGCTCGCCGGGTTCGAGCTCGAGCGCGCCGGGATCGGTTGCCGCTTTAGCGGCGTCGGCAGCCGATCGCCAGTCGATCGCATCGTCACCGGACGCCCCGGCAACGGCCCGGGCGCTACGATAGAGATTCACGACAGTAACTAGGGGAAGGAAGCGCAAAAGCGTTCGGCTCGTCCTGTGTCAATGCGAACCCGCCGCCGTCGACGGATTCGAACGATCGTCTTCGACGGTCGACGGCGGTGTGTCATACGGACACCTATCAGTCAGTTGTGGTGCACCCGCGACCGACCTGCGGGTACACCGGGACATCGTGACAGCAGCCCGGCTCAGTGGTTACGGAAAATTCGAGGCGAAAGCCTCGCCCTTCAGGATAGGGATGAAGCCGACCAATAGTATTCACCCGCCGACGATGGCATCGACGGGGTTCCAACGCAATCGTTAAGACGTTCTACCGTGATAGTATACATAGATGGTAAAGAGTACCCGTCACGCGAAATACGAACTCTACTACCACATAGTGTTCGTGCCGAAGTATCGGCATTCATATCTGACGGGGAAGACGAAGGAACGTCTCGAAACCATCTTCGAGGAAGTCTGTGAAGACAAAGACCTCGAACTGGCCGAGTCCGAGGTCATGCCCGACCACGTACACCTGTTCATCGGGAGTCCACCCAAGAACGCCCCGTCACTCATCGTCAACTGGGTCAAGGGCATCTCGGCGCGGAAGTATAACCAGCGGTACGACGACCGCGTGAAGTGGACTCGTTCCTACTACGTTGGTACGGCGGGAAGTGCCTCGAAGGAGGCCATCGAACAATACATCGCTGAACAGGAAGGTGAGGACGCATGAAGCGCGTCAATACCTTCAAAGTGGTTCCACAGACCGAGAATGACAAAGAGTGCCTTCTACGACTACTCGACGCCTCCGCTTCGCTGTGGAACGGGCTGACCTACGAACGTCGTCAGAACTATTTTGGAGACGGCGACGTGTGGGACACTTCCGAATACCGTGGACAGTACAACGGTGTCGTCGGTAGTGCGACCGTCCAACAGGTCACACGCAAGAACAGCGAAGCGTGGCGATCGTTCTTCGCCCTCAAGGAGAAAGGCGAGTACGCCAACCCACCGTCGTACTGGGGCAACGAGGAGGATGGACGCGAACTTCGTACCTACATTCGGTGCAACCAGTACACGATTCAGTGGGGCAAGCGTAGCCGTCTCGAAATTCCTGTTGGGCAAGAACTGAAAGACGAATACGGACTCGGCTACCACGAACGACTCCGCCTCGAAGTCCGAGGTAACCCGAAATGGGACGGCGAACAAGGTCGTCTGGAACTTGAGTACGACGAAGTGAGCGACACGTTCAGGGCTTTCCAACCAGTCACCGTCGATGATTCTCGACTGGATTCACCACTGGCTTCTCACGAAGCCGCCCTCGACGTTGGCGCAAACAATCTCGTTGCCTGTTCCACGACCACAGGGAACCAGTACCTCTACGACGGTCGGGAGTTGTTCGGACGGTTCCGCGAGACGACTGGCGAAATCGCCCGCCTACAGTCAAAACTCCAAGAGAGACGCTACTCCTCGAACCGGATTCGACGGCTGTACCGACAGCGGACGAAACGTCGTGACCACGCACAGAACGCGCTGGTGCGCAACCTCGTTGAACGGCTGTACGACGAGGGCGTGACGACAGTGTACGTAGGCGACTTGACCGACGTGCTGGAAACGCACTGGTCGGTCAGGGTGAACGAGAAGACGCACAACTTCTGGGCGTTCAAGAAGTTCATCCACCGCCTCGCGTGTGTCTGTGAGGAGTACGGCATCAGTCTCGAAGCCGAGTCGGAAGCGTGGACGAGTCAGACGTGTCCCGAGTGTGGCGACCACGACGCGACGATTCGCCACGAAGATACGCTGACGTGCCCATGCGGTTTCGAGGGGCACGCCGACCTCACAGCGTCAGAGACATTCCTTCGAGAACACAGCGATTGCGAAATCAGGCCGATGGCACGGCCCGTGCGATTCGAGTGGGACGACCACGACTGGTCGGGGAAACCACACCCTCACGAAAGTCCCAAAGAACTGCGCACAAACCCGCAAGTTGCCTCCGTGGGTCGGTAGCCGAACCCCCAACGGAGGAATCCTCGCGCTTTAGCGCGGGGAGGATGTCAAGTAACGATGACGTCGGGTTCTTCTTCGGACTCGAGTTCGTCTTCCTCGTCGCTACCACCACGGAACTTCTTGGCGGCGACGGCGATTCCGACGAGGACGACGAGTGCGACCAGCGCGCCGACGGCGCTTTTGCCTTTGCCACCGGAGTCGTCGGCTGCAGCCACACCCTCTTCAGATTCGGTCTCAGTTTCGGAGTCCGTCTCCGCTGTCGTTTCGGTGCTGCCGATCGGGAGCGCCTCGCCGATCGTTCCCGGTCCGAACTGTGTGTCGCCGTCGAAGTGCAATTCGATGAGAGTGAACTTCTTGTCGCCCATGCGTAGCCGGTCCACGAGCGGACACTTAGCCGTTTGGTTAGGTCCACTCTGTTGATCCATGGATGAAATACGGCTGTACTTGACTCCGGACCGGTACGATTAAGTGCCCATCTCCTGCGGTGTTGCGTATGAGTGGACGACCGCTGGACGTCCTCGAGGCGTCGCTCGGTGACCGCGTCACGGTACGACTCAAGAGTGGCGACGAACACGTCGGCGAACTCGCCGGCTACGATCAGCACATGAATCTGGTGCTCGAGGACGTAACGATCCCCGTTGAGGGGAGTGTCGAGGAGGATGCCCCGGTCGAAGACACAACCATTATACGCGGCGACAACGTCGTCTCGATCACTCCATGACTGGTGCAGGAACCCCGAGCCAAGGAAAGAAGAACAAGACGACCCACACCAAGTGTCGTCGCTGCGGAGAGAAGTCCTACCACACGAAGAAGAAGGTCTGCTCGTCGTGCGGCTTCGGCAAATCGGCCAAACGCCGCGGCTACGAGTGGCAGTCGAAAGCCGGCGACAACTGATCTTTCGGTTTCTTTTTCGATTCCGCGTTTACGTGAGAGACAGCGGTGGCGCTGCACACCGCGTTGCTAGCCACACTGGCTGTCGCCGTCCTGCCGTCGCCGGCTGACTCGCCGATGGACAGCCCTTAGTTCGGAGCCGCTAACACTCCCGTATGGAGACGACAGACGCCTTTACCGGTCTCGAGTGTGTCGACTGCGGGGCCACCGTCGACGCCGCCGCGGAGTCTCATCGCTGCCCGGACTGTGACGGCACGCTTGACCCGACCTACGCGTACGACGCGATCGAACTCGACCGCGAGACGCTCGCCGCTCGACCGTTCGACTCCCAGTGGCGCTACGCGGAGTTGCTCCCGTTTTCCCGCGAGTCAGCGGTGACGACACAGGAGGGTGCGACCGCGCTGGTCGACTGTCCCGATCTGGCCGCCGAACTCGGCGTCGAGCGCGTGCTCATCAAAGACGACGGTCGGAACCCGACGGGCTCGAGTACGGATCGTGGCGCGTCGGTCGCCGTCACGGCGGCTGCCCACCACGGCGCGACCGATGTCGCGCTGCCCTCGACTGGCAACAGCGGGCAGGCCGTCGCAGCCTACGCGGCTCGCGCGGAACTCGAGACACACGCGTATCTTCCCTCGCGATCCGGATTCACGAACAAGGCGATGGTCAACGTCCACGGCGGCGATATGAACGTCGTCGGCGGTCGCTTCGGTAACGCCGTTGGAGCCTTCGAGGAGGGACTGGCCGAACACGACGACTGGTACTCCCTGCGACCGTTCGAGACCCCATATCGCCACGAGGGCGCGAAGACGCTGTTCTACGAGGTCGTCGAACAACTCGAGTGGGACGTTCCCGACGCGATCTGTTTCCCCACTGGGGAGGGCGTCGGCCTCGTCGGGGCAGCCAAAGCCGCAGCCGAGTACCGCGATCTCGGACTGATCGGCGAGACGCCCGCACTGTATGCCACGCAGGCGACAGGCTGTGCGCCGATCGTCGAGGCGTTCGACGACGACCGCGACGACCATGTGCCGGTCGAACACCCCGACACGATCTGTGGCGAACTCGAGATTCCCGATCCGCTGGAGAGCCCGCGCGTGCTCGATGCCGTCCGCGAGACCGACGGCGGCGCGGTCGCGACCGACGACCCGGACATTCTCGAGGCCGCCGTGCGAGTCGCACAGTCGACCGGACTCGAGCCAACACCGAGCGCCGCGGCGGCTGCAAGCGGCGCGTGGGAACTCGCAGAGCGTGGTGTCTTCGACGGCGACGAGACGATCGTCATCGTCAACACCGGTGCCGGAAACAAGGAAGCCGACGTGTTGCGCAGTCACCTGATGGGACAGGGAATCTGACCTGCGCCCGTTCCGTCACCAAGTACTCGGTGATAACACCCGAGAAACCCGTTCAAAACCGATAGCAGCCGGTCAGATCCCCGTTCTGGGATCGATGGCGACCACCGACAGTGTCTTGACTGCGAGACGAGTAGACGAAACGAGTACCAATGTGTGAACATTCACCAGAGTGTTCGAACGGGGACATGTGCCAGCTCGTTCTCAAGAACGGGCAGACTGGCCTGGAGACCGCCGAATATTACTGCAAGGCCCACCTCGTGCTGCGGATCTGGGAGGTCGAAAACGACAGCTCGCTGCAGGCTGTCAGTGCCGAGCAACTGTAATTCGGGACGACCACACTGCCAGGGGCGCTCGCGCGCCAGAGGGGGTCGCGAGCGGACTGCCAGCGACTCGAGTGCGGGGCTGGTCGTGCCAGTTCCGCCGAATGACATCCGCCCGCTCGAGACGGGGGCGTTCCGTAGCGCTTTTGCTGGTTGTCTGGCAACGGGGCGGTATGACTACCCCCTGGGACGACTGGAATCACGTTCTCAAGATCGATCCGGACAAGGAGTTACCCGAGGGTGTGACCTACGGCGATCTCTGTGCGACTGGTACTGACGCGATCGAAGTCGGCGGGACGATGGGCATCACTGAGGAAAACATGAGTGCCGTCATCGAGGCCTGTGCCGAACACGATGTCCCGCTCTATCAGGAACCCTCGAACCCGCAGGTCGTCCTCGAGGACGACGCGCTCGACGGCTATCTCATCCCGACGGTGTTCAACGCCGGCTCGCCGTTCTGGATCACCGAGGCCCACAAGGAGTGGGTTCGACTCGACGACGATCTCGACTGGGAGCGGACGACGACGGAGGCCTACATCGTGATGAATCCCGAGGCCGACGTGGCGACGCTGACAGAGGCCAACTGCGACCTCGCCGCCGACGACGTCGCGGCCTACGCGACGGTCGCCGAGCGGATGTTCGGCCAGGAGATCGTCTACGTCGAGTATTCGGGCATGCTCGGCGATGAAGGTGTTGTCGACGCCGCTGCCGACGCTGTCGACGACGCGACGCTGTTCTACGGCGGTGGCATCCACGACTACGACTCTGCGTATTCGATGGCGCAGTACGCCGATGTCATCGTCGTCGGCGACCTCGCACACGACGAGGGTATCGACGCTGTCCGGAAAACTGTCGAAGCAGCGAACGACGCGTAGGCGCGACTGTCTCATTGTCCGGCCTGATCAGGACGGCTGTGCTGTTCCGGGTCTCTGTATACTGTCGACTGAGGGTGCAGACTATTCCTCTGGCTCAAGTTCCTTCACCACCGTCGCGGGGTTACCCCGTACAACGACATCGTCGGGTACATCTTCTGTTACGACCGCTCCAGATGCAACAACAGCATTGTCACCGACCGTTACACCGGGATTGAGAACCGCCCGGCCACCGATCCAGACATTCTGTGTCGTCGGCGTCGTACAACTCCCCGTTCAGCATCTTTTCTTTTTCACTGCCCATGATTTTGAGATGTCATACAAATTAGATACAGATTCCGGACTCCGTGCTGGGCAATACGCACACCTATGTATCGGCCAAATCACCGTAGAGGTGGGTGTGGAAAGACTCCTACGACACCCCTGTTGACTAACTGCCGCTACCGCCTGCTACTCACGACGAGCTCTCGTAGCCGCGGCAAGACAGTCGTCACGTTCTCGCGATAGACGACGTCGGCGTGGCTATCACACGGCGTCGAGTCGAGGTTGACGACCCCGACCGTCGCGCCGGTTTCAGCGGCGAGTTGCGGGAGCGAGGCGGCGGGCTGGACGACCAGCGAAGAGCCGACCGCGAGAAAGACATCGCTCTCGCGAGCGAGCGATCGCGCACGCTGAATCGCTGCACCCGGCAGTTGCTCGCCGAAAAGCACGACATCCGGCTTGAAGATGCCACCACAATCACAGGTCGGCGGCAGGTCGCCAGCGGCTGCACGCTCGATGATCGGCTCGCTGTCGCGGCGACGCCCACAGTCCTGACAGCGAACCCGCTGGGCGTTGCCGTGGAGTTCGAGGATCGTCGTGTCTCCGTCCGCGTCGCTGGTCGGGTCGTCCCCGGTGTCAGCGGCCACGCCGTGTAAGCCGTCCGTATTCTGGGTACAGATCGCCTCGAGGGAACCCGCACGTCCCATCGCGGCCAGCGCCTCGTGGGCCGCGTTCGGGTCTGGGTCGTCGCCGAACAGTTCTCGCTGGAGGGCGACTCGGTCGTCCCAGAATCCCGCGGGGTCGCGCTGGAACCGGTCGTAGGCGAACTGTCCTTCGTCGAATCGGTCCCAGACGCCGTCGTCACCGCGGAACGTCGGGACACCCGATGGAGCCGAGATGCCCGCGCCGGTCAGGGCAACGACAGTGTCTGCACGTCGGATGTCGGCGGCGAGTGACTCGAGGTCGTCCATATCAAGAGAGCGACGGGCGACCGATAAAAGCGAGACGGATCCATCATTCGGTGGGACGATGGATCGACTATCGCATCGCCGCCGTATAGCTAGCGGCCAGCTTCGATTCGATCCGCTGGAGGTGTTCGCTTACGGTCCCCGCCGCGAGGTCGAGTTTCGCGGCCAGTTCCCGGTGGGTCGTCTCGCGTGGCACCTCGTAGTATCCCTCGCGGACCGCGAGGTCGAACAGTTCCTGCTGGCGGGCGGTCAGCGTCGGCGAGGACTGGCCACCGCCGGGGTCGTACTCGCCCAGCCGCTGGAGGTCGAGGTCGATCCCGTCGGGAAGCGCCGCAGCAGCGTGTTGAATCGCCCGGCTCGTCCCGATCGCCGTCACCTCGAGCCCGCGAGCCGCCTCGGTGTCGACGTAGGTCATCGGCCAGTCGAGGACGATTTCGTGCTCGCGGAGGATCGATAGCAGGTCGTCGACGGGCTCGACGATCCGACACTGCACGTAGGCGACGCCGCGACCGTCCGCGCCGGCAACGTCGTACTCGAGTGCCTCTGGACTGTCGGCGAGCAACGCGCGAGCCTGCTCGAGGTCGCCGCGAAGTTCGAGGAGTTCGACGTATCGCCTCTCGTGGATCGGGTTCAGATAGCGGACCCCTTCGATCGCGACCGCGTCACTGCGGCTAAAGTGGTCGTCGATCGCGTTGAGCCGACCGTCGGCCCACGTCAGCACCATCGTGGCGTATCTCATCGCCGATCACCGCCACCGGCGTTGTCGGTCGACGCCGGCGCTTTTGCGGTCGGAGAGGCGGACGAACTCATAGCGGCCCGTATCGGTCGTCGGCTTAAATACACCTAGCATGCTCGGCTATAGAGAAAGGGAGTTGGCGTTCCTTCGTTCGACTACGAATGAGCCACGACACGTCTGCGACCGCTGACCGCTATCCGCCGGGCCCCGACGGACTTCCACTGCTCGGCAATCAGGTCGCGTTTCTCCGTGATCCGTACGGCTTTATGACGCGAACGGCCCGCGAGTACGGCGATATCGCCTCTTGGAAGGACCCCGAGGGCCGAGTCTACCAGCTCAACCATCCCGAGTACATCGAACACGTGCTCGTCCAGAATAACGAGAACTACGTCAAAGGCGAACGGTTCCAGAGCGTCCTCGGGCCACTGACCGGTAACGGCATCCTCAACAGCGAAGGCGCGGTCTGGCGGCGCAACCGCCACCTGATCCAGCCCGCGTTCCATCCCGACCGGATCCAAGAGTACGCGACGATGATGACCGAGTTCACCGAGGCGGCCCTCGAGTCGTGGGACGACGGCCAGACGCGGCTCGTCCACGAGGACATGATGGAAGTGACGCTGAAGATCGTCGCCCGGGCGCTGTTCGGCGTCGACGTCGACGAGCACGTCGACACCATTGGCTCGGCGCTCGAGACGTTCATGGAGGCCTCCGAAAGCCTCTCGAACTACGTCTTGCCCTCGAACGTCCCGACGCCGGCCAGACGACGAATCCAGCGCGCTCGTGAGGACCTCGACGAGGTCGTCTACCGGCTGATCGAGCAGCGGCGGGCAAACCCGACGGACCACGACGTGATCTCGAAACTGCTCGAGGCGACCGACGATCGCGGCACCGGGATGTCGGACGACCAGATCCGGGACGAAGTGGTCACGCTGTTGTTGGCCGGCCACGAGACGACGGCGCTGTCGCTGACGCTGACGATGTATCTCCTCTCGAGGAATCCGCAGGTCGAACGGCAACTCGTCGCGGAACTCGAGGACGTCCTCGGCGATCGGACGCCGACGATGGACGACCTGTCTGACCTTACGTACACCGAACGCGTCGTCAAAGAATCGATGCGGCTCTACCCGCCCGTGCCGGGGATCGTCCGCGAACCCGTCAAGCCCGATGTCATCGACGGCTACGAGATCGAACCGGGATCGACCGTCCGGATGCACCAGTGGGTCGTCCACCGCGATCCGCGGTGGTACGACGACCCGCTCGCGTTCCGGCCGGACCGGTGGACTGACGACCTCGAGAACGACCTTCCGAAACTGGCGTACTTCCCGTTCGCGGCGGGTCCACGGCGCTGTATCGGCGACCGTTTCGCGATGCTCGAGGCCCGGCTCATCCTCGCGACGGTTTACCGTGACTACCACCTCGAGCTCGTCCCTGGGACGGGTCTGGATCTAATGGCGACGGTAACCGCACGACCGAAACACGAGATTCCGATGACCGTCCACGAACGCTAAGCGAAGATCGTCGCTTGGGAACCCACCCCGAACGCAGTGTCGATCGACGGGTCCGAACGGCTGCGTTTAAGTTCCGCCTGCGTGAATCGAGTGGTATGCAGGATAGAACCTACACTGCCGACGCCGAGCCGGGCGACGACGTCACCGTCGCTGGCTGGGTCCACGAGATTCGCGATCTCGGTGGCATCGCCTTCCTGATTCTCCGAGACACCTCGGGCAAGATCCAGATCAAGTTCGAGAAAGACGAGATGGACGAGGATCTCGTCGAGACCGGACTGGGCGTCTCCCGCGAGAGCGTCGTCAAAGTTTCCGGCGCGGTCGAAGAAGAGCCGCGCGCGCCGACCGGCGTCGAGGTCACGCCCGAGTCCGTCGAGGTCGTCGCGCCCGCCGACCCCGAACTGCCGCTCGACCCCTCCGGCAAAGTCGACGCCGACCTCTCGACGCGACTAGACAACCGCACCCTCGACCTGCGTAAGGACGAGGTCCAGGCCATCTTCGAGATCCGCTCGGAGATCCTGCGCGCGGTTCGCGATCAGTTCCGCGAGTTCCGCTGTACGGAGATCACCACGCCGAAGATCGTTGCGACCGGGACCGAGGGTGGCACCGAGCTCTTCCCGATCACCTACTTCGGCGAAGAAGCGTTCATGAACCAGTCGCCCCAGCTGTTCAAACAGCTGATCGCTGGCTCGAACGTCGAGCGCGTCTTCGAGATCGGCCCGATCTTCCGCGCCGAGGAACACAACACGCCCCGCCACCTGAACGAGGCCACCTCGATCGACTTCGAGGGCGCGTTCTGCGACCAGAACGACGCCATGGACGTCGTCGAAGGCGTCGTCAAAGCGGCCTACGAGGCCATCGACGAGAACTGCAGCGAGGAACTCGAGGCGCTCGGCCTCGAAGAGGAGTTCGAAGCTCCCGAGGGCGACTTCCCACGCATTAGCTACGAGGAGGCCATCGAGCGCATCAACGCGACTGGCGAACTCGACGAACAACTCGTCTGGGGCGACGACCTGCCGACCGAGGGCGAGAAGGCACTCGGCGACGACGTCGGTGGTCACTACTTCATCACTGACTGGCCCAGCGAGATCAAGCCGTTCTACATCAAGGACCACGACGACGACGAGCAGCTCTCGACGGGCTTCGACCTGATGCACCCGCGCATGGAACTCGTCTCGGGTGGCCAGCGTGAACACCGCCACGAGAAGCTCATCGAAGGCTTCGAACAGCAGGGCCTCGATCCCGACCAGTTCGAGTACTACACGAAGATGTTCAAGTACGGCATGCCGCCCCATGCCGGCTTCGGCCTCGGCGGCGAGCGCTTGATCATGACGATCCTCGGCCTGGACAACATCCGAGAGGCTGTGTTGTTCCCACGCGACCGTCAGCGACTCTCGCCGTAGGCGAGGTCGCTGTTCGTCGATCGGGAACAGAGAGGAGCTTTGCTCCGACCGTGTTCCCGCGAGATCGCCAGCGTTTGTCGCCTACGTCGACAAACCTGCAAGCCAGCGAGACGAACGGAGTGAGTCTCGCCAGACCAAAGCGGCTGCCGACCTGACGATCCGAATCGACCGCTCCGTTCGGTCATCATGCACTGATCTTCAGTTTCGAGGAATTATCACCGAAAGCTACGAGTCCTCGAGCCGTCTCTTTCGAGAGACACCGCCGGCTGCTCGGTTCGCACGTCGACCGAGGGTCGT
The DNA here is from genome assembly GCF_041821085.1 of Natrinema sp. HArc-T2. NCBI lineage: Archaea > Methanobacteriati > Methanobacteriota > Halobacteria > Halobacteriales > Natrialbaceae > Natrinema > Natrinema sp. HArc-T2. Next base: position 171,307 of record NZ_JBGUAZ010000006.1, read on the forward strand.
GCTCGAGGCAATGTTATGACCCAGAAACGCACTCTCGGAATCGGACTCCTGGCTGTGGTGGTCGTCGCCGCACTCCTGATCGGCGGGCTCGTCGTCCTCTCCGACTCGCTCGCCGAGGACAGTTATACGAGCGAGTACAGCTACGACGTCGAGGTGGCGACGAACGGAACGCTGACGAACGCGACGCTGCTCGTCCCGGTACCGGTCTCGGACGGCGAGGTGGCCGTTGCCGGTGTGCTCGAGGACGGCGACTACTACGCCCAGCCGGAGGCGTTCTCGAGTCGGCTCGTCGAGACCGATCGCGGCCCGATGCTCGAGGTGTCCGTCGACGAGTTCGTCGTCGAGCCCGAGTACTACCGGGTCGTCGAAGAGGGCGAACTGGGGCGGACGGAACCGATCACCGCCGACGAGTACGATCCGGACGACCCCGACATGTTCGTGCGTGACCGCGATCAGTACGAACTGACCATCAGGATCGAGAGCGACGAGCCCATCGAGACGCGCGAGCCGGTCGGCACCGAACCGGTACTCGAGCCCCGCGTCGACGCGACCGAGACAGAGTGTCTCGACGGGGCGGAACGCTGTTCCGAGTACACGGGATTCGTCTACGCCGAGTACGGCACTGATCCGTCTACCGACGTCTCGATACGAGTCTCACACCGTGGCGAGAACTCGTGGTGGGTCGGCGGCTGGAGCGGCAACTGGTACCGCGACGCGGTGGCCGTCGACCTCGCTGGGCCGCAGGCGGACTGGATCGCCGTCGACGGCTCCCTCGAGGCGGGCCAGGGATCGTACCGGTGACGACACCTGTGAATCTTCACTGTTATATCGTCCCAGTCGTAAGGGTGCCCAATGCGTGAGGAGGCGACCGCGTTCGTACCTGGACATATCACGGGCTTTTTCAGTGCACATCCGGACGAGGATCCGACGAAGGCAGGCTCTCGGGGTGCAGGGCTGACGCTCACCGATGGCGTCGAGGTAACGGTCGAACCAACAGCGAACGAGGATTCGACGATCGTTCTCGACGGCGAGGAACTCGAGATCGATCCCGTTAGCACCGTTCTCGAGACGCTCGACGTGACCGCACGCGTCGAGGCAGAATCCGACCTGCCGCTTGGATCCGGATTCGGGATTTCGGGTGCGATGGCGCTTGGCACGGCGCTTGCGGCAAACTGCGTGTTCGCGTGTAAGCTCTCGACGAACGAACTGATCACGATCGCCCACGGAGCCGAGGTTCAGGCTGGCACCGGACTGGGCGACGTGGTTGCACAGGCCCACGGCGGCGTCCCGATCCGCCTCGAGCCCGGTAGCCCACAGGAGAACACGCTCGACTCGATTCCGGCACGGGCACGCGTCGAATACGTCTCGTTCGGCCAACTCTCGACTGCCGACGTGCTCTCGGGCGATACCGAGACGCTGACGGTCGCCGGAGAGGAGGCACTCGCTCGAGTGGTCGAGGAGCCGACGCTGGTTTCCTTTATGTACGCCTCGAGACGGTTCGCACGCGATGCTGAACTGTTGACCGACCAAGTCAGAGAGACGATCGCTGACGTCGCTGCGGTCGACGGGCAGGCGTCGATGGCAATGCTCGGCGAGACCGTCTTCGCGCTCGGGACGGGGCTGTCTGACGCGGGTTACGAGCCGTCAGTCTGTGCGACCCATCCGGCTGGTGCCCTGCTCAAGTAACCACGACCCAGGTATCAGTCGACTTTTTATCGATCGGTGCGAGTCCTCTCTCGTGAGCGACTACGACAGCGTCTCCGCCGACGTCGAGCACGAGGAGGAGATTCCGGAGGACCATCCCAGATACCAGGATTTGCTTACCCGCCACCGGATCGAGCAGGGTGTCGAGAAGGGGATCACGCACCTCCAGGGGATGCACGCTGAGGGACGAGGCAGCGCCTTTGACTACCTACTGGGCGAGGAGACAATCCCGAGCGCCGACGCCGCCGAGCAGGCGGCTGCGGCCCACCTGCTGCTGGCCGAGCACCCGGTGCTTTCGATCAACGGCAACGTGGCGGCGCTGGTCCCCGGCGAGATGGTCGCCCTCGCCGACGCCGTCGACGCCGACCTCGAGATCAACCTGTTCAATCGCACACCGGAACGGATCGACGCCATCGCCGACCACCTCCGCGAGCACGGTGCGGAGGAGGTGAAGGGACTCGAGGCCGACGCACGCATTCCGAATCTCGATCACAAGCGGGCGAAAGTCGACGCGGACGGTATCTACGACGCGGACGTGGTGCTCGTTCCGCTCGAGGACGGCGACCGTGCCGAGGCCTTAGACGAGATGGGCAAGACCGAGATCGTAATCGACCTCAACCCACTGTCGCGCTCGCCACAGGTGGCCGACGTGCCGATCGTCGATAACATCATCCGCGCGGTACCGAACATGACCGAGCACGCGCAGGCGTTGGCGGACGCCGACGAGTCAGAACTGGAGACGATTATCGCTGACTTCGACCGCGAGCGGGCGCTCGAGAACGCGGAAGAGCGCATCCGATTGGGCGATCTCTGACCGGTTTCATCGAACCCGTACTTAGGGTGCTCCGGGGATCGTCGGTGACACGGAATCGCGCTCACCGTCACGCTCGATAATCTGTTGTTTCTCGACACCGTCGACGAACGGCAGTTTTGACCTAAGAGATCCCATACCCTCTTCGACTCGGTAGTACGACAGCCACAGACGTTCGCTCAGCCACCGCGCGAGCGAGTTGTCGATTTCGTAATTGATCCCCGACCCACACTCGAGTTCCTCCCCGTCGATGAGCCAGTATCGGGCCAGCGCGACGCCCGTCTCGGCATCGTAGCCGCGGGCGAAGTAGTGTCTGTACGGGTGGCGGATCCACGAGCACTCCCAGTGGGCGTAAACGTCGACTCCCGACCGGTTCTCGAGGTCGTGGAGGACGATGTGCAGCTGCTCGTCGGCGAGCAGCGACGGTCGCCACACCCACGATCCTTCGGAGGTGTTGCCGTCCACTCTGACCTTGAGCGCGGCGATCGGATTGCGCGAGAATCCCAGTCGCTCGAGGATGTCCTCGATCGCCTGCTCCGAGCAGTGGGCTGTCAGCACGTACTCGTCGGCGGTCGTGTGACTGATCGCGTAGCCGCCGAACGTGCCTCGAAAGAGGAAGTGAAGCTGTGGCAGGAAGCTCCGACGCACGGCGTTGACGATGTCCTCTCGGTAGCTCATTGATTGGCACGGCTATGACGACCGGTCGGAAGAGTATTCGGCTGGCAGTTCACGTCGATTTCGTGTATTCCCTCGAGACGAGCGGTATGGGCCCTGTTGTGCAGCTGCGTAAGTCGTCTTTCCGTCTCGGAATCTGACGAGCTTTCGTGTATCCGCGTGTCGACTGGCTCGAGTCAGGCCAAGTGCCTTTCAGGAAGTATAAATTCCTCCTCCGGTTCCTGCCACACATGGACACCTACGAGTTACTCACACGAAACGCCGAGGAGGTCGTCACCGACGAGGAAGTCCGCGACCTCGCCGACGACCCGGCGGGGAAACGCGCCTACGTCGGCTACGAGCCCTCTGGCGTACTCCACCTCGGTCATCTCCTGACTGCGAACAAGCTCATCGATCTGCAGGAAGCGGGGATGGAGGTCGTCGTCCTGCTGGCGGACGTCCACGCCTACCTCAACGAGAAGGGCACGCTCGAGGAGATCCGCGACACCGCCGAGCAGATGAAAGCCCAGTTCCTCGCCTACGGGCTCGACGAGGACAAGACCGAGTTCGTCTACGGCTCGGCGTTCCAGCTCGACGACGACTACGCGCTCGATCTCCACTACCTCGAGCAGGCGACGACGATGAACCGCGCCCAGCGTGCGATGGCCGAACTGCAGGGCGACGAGACGGCCAAGGTGAGCCACCTCGTCTACCCGCTGATGCAGACCCTGGACATCGAGTACCTCGACCTCGATCTCGCGGTCGGCGGCCTGGATCAGCGCAAGGTTCACATGCTTGCCCGCGAGAAGCTGCCCGAACTCGACTACGAGGTTCGACCCGCGCTGCATACGCCAATCGTGGCTGACCTCACCAGCGGCGAAGGGAAGATGTCCTCGAGCGAGGGCATTACGATCTCGATGGAGGACTCGACCGAAGAGCTCGAGGAAAAGGTCAATTCGGCGTTCTGCCCGCCGACGCGTGATCCCGAGGACGACCTCGAGAATCCCGTGCTCGAACTCTTCGAGTACCACGTCTTCCCGCGATTTGATGAAGTCGTCGTCGAGCGCCCCGAGAAGTACGGCGGCGATCTGACGTACGACGATTACGAACGGCTGGCTGCGGACCTCGAGTCGGGCGAACTTCACCCCGCCGACGCGAAGGGGACGCTCGCGACCTATCTCGACGAACTGATCGCGCCGGGTCGCGAGAAACTGCGCGAACTGCGAGCGTAGACACGCGACGGCGGACGGCGCTGTCTCTTCTCACTGCTGTCCGCGCCGACCGACGACCGAACGAATCCAGCCGATTCAAGTACGAGCGGCCCCCTTGCGAGTCCATGAACGAGACGCGACAAGCGGTCCTCGAGGCGCTCACCGACGGGCCGGTGTCGGGGCCGGAACTGGCCGACGCCCTCGACATCTCGCGAGCGGCCGTCTGGAAGCACATCGAGGCGTTACGCGACGCCGATTTCGATATCGAGAGTGGGTCGAACGGCTACGAACTCGGCGAGGTGACGGCGTACAACGCGCTGGCAGTCGAGTTCGGACTCGAGGCCCCGCTTTCCGTCGAGTATCACGACGCCGTAGGGAGCACGAACGATCGGGCCCGCGAACTCGCCGCCGACGGCGAAGCGGACGTGGCCGTCCTCGCGGACGAACAGGTCGGCAGCCGCGGTCGCCTCGAGCGCGAGTGGACCGCACCGTCGGGTGGTGTCTGGGTAAGCGTCATCTCCCGACCTGACATCATGCCCGCACAGGCACCACTCTATACGCTCGCATCAGCGGTCGCGGCGGCGACGGCGGCTCGAGAGGCGGGCGTCGACGCACAGATCAAGTGGCCGAACGACGTGGTCGTCCCGGTCGGCGACGAGGGCGACTACCGGAAGCTCACGGGGATTCTCACGGAGATGGAAGGCGAGATGGATCGCGTCGAGTGGATCATCGTCGGTGTCGGCGTGAACGCGAACATCGACGCCGACACGCTTCCCGAAGGTGCAACCAGCATCCGCGACGAGGCCGGCGATGTCGATCGGCGGCGCTTCGTCCAGCGGTTCTTAGAGGAGTTCGATCGCTACCGTAACGACCTCGAGGCCGTCGTTCCGGCGTGGCGTGAGCTGTCGCATACGCTCGGCCAGCGCGTCCGGGTCGATCGACCGTCTGGTGAGGTTGTCGGGGATGCAGTCGACGTGACGGAATCGGGCGCGCTCGTGATCGAGACCGACGAGGGGACGGAGACCGTCTCGGCAGGCGACTGCGAGCACCTACGACCGGTTTAATCGGCATCGGACGGCCTTCCTGCCGGACTGTATACACTTGACCGCTGTCTCTCCGTTCGGTTGTCCGATCTGTATCAGCGTTTCTGCGATACGTGAGCGGGATGGCAACGAGTTATAATCGTCACTCGATCACGACCGGAGATCGCTCGGGTACTTCTTCGATATCGTCTCGTTCGACCTGAACCGTCAGAACGGGGACTGGTGACCGTCGGACGACCCGTTCGGTGACGCTGCCGAGCAAGAGGCGATCGATTCCACCGCGACCGTGTGTCCCCATCACCACCAGATCACATGCCGTCGTCTCGGCCTCGTCGACGATAACCTGACTCGGTGCCCCCTTGCGTACCGTCGTTTCGACCGTCACGTCCGTCGGCGCGAGTTCCTCGACGCGATCGACCGCAGCCTTCCCTTCGCCGTGTAAGGCGTTGGCGATGCCCTCGAGAGCAGTTTCGAGCTGCAGGCCGCCGTAGCTGGCCGCATTGATGACGTACAGCGTGCGGATCGTTGCGTTGTGTCTGTTTGCGAGGCCGAACGCATGCTCGAGGGCCCGTTCGACCTCTCGAGAGCCGTCTGTCGGCACGAGAATGCTATCGTACATTGTTATGCGGTAGCATACAACGAACAGCTATATTAACGTTGTTCTGACATGAACGATGGTCAGTTCGGATGATGACTTTTTGGGCACCGACGGCCCACACGCGGGAGGGAAACGCTGATACAGCCACCAGTCCAATCGGGGGCCATGAGCGACACCCCGTGGACGGATCGGATCGTCGGCGAGCGGATGACCGTCGATCAGGCGTTTGCCGAGCGGATCCAGCAGTCGCAGTTCTCCAACCAGCAGTGGAGTCTGATCATGACCGCCACGGAGTTCGAGATCGAACATCCCGACGATCCCGAGCAAGCACAGATCGTCGCCAACACGGACAACCTTGAGGGGATCATCCCCGAACTTGAGAACATACAGTCGGGAATGGGCGCGATGGGCGGCCCGGGTGCCGATCGGGGTGGCTCGAACGCCTCGAGCGGCGGACTCCTCGATTCGATCATGGGTGCACTCGGGGTGGGTGACAACAGTGGCGACGACCAGCGAGAACAACGGGAGGCAGCCGAACGGCTCACACAGGCCTACGCTGCGGAACTGCAGTCTCACCTCGAGTCGAAAGGACGCTGGGAGACGGTTCGACAAACCGCCGCTGACAGCCCCTAAGCGGGAGTTAGGCGCCGACTGATCGCTGGCGAGTCCAGCGGTAGTCGTACTCAGTGGGGTTCGACGGTCGCACGGTGTCGATCCAAGCCACAGCACCTTTACGGTCGCTTCCCGACCGTAGGGGTATGACAGACGAAGTTCAGACGACGACCTTCTCGATCAGTTCCGACGACGGCGAGACCGACGAAGTCACCGTACCATCCGGCCTCGTCGACCTCGTCGCCGAGGGTGACCAGACCGACGCCGAAACGGTCGGCGACCTCGTACTCCTCTCGTTTGCCAGCCGCGCCCACCACATCGTCCACCACGGTCAGGAGGCAGACGAGGACCTCGAGGCACAGGAGGCCGAAGTGATGGATCTGTTCGAAGAACGCTTCGGCGTTACGTTCGGCGAAGCGACCGGCCACCAGCACTGATCGGCTCCAAAGTGATCGCGTGCTGGCGCTGACTAGCCAGCACCGTTCGTATCGTTTCCGCTGCCAGGCACCCCGTCAGCGGCGGCACCGGTCGTGCTACCGTCGGCTGTCCCAGTTCATTGCCCAGCAGTCGTGTCACCTGCCCCACCGTCGTTGGACTCGGCTGTGCCGCCATCGGCCGGCGCGGTTGGCCCCGTCCCTGGCTGTGGCTCCGCGGGTGGTTGCGGTGGTTCTGGCGACTCAGGTGGTTGGGGCGCTTCGGGCGGCTGGGGCGGCTCCGGTTCGGTCGGCGGTTGGGGAGGCGTCTCGGGTCCGCCATCTGGCCCCGTCTCACCGTTTCCGTCCGTACCCCCGCCATCTGCCGGAACTGCCTCGATCGTCACCGATGCCTGGTCGTCGTCGGTCGCGATCGTATGCGTCGACGTTCCTGGCGGCAACTGAGACGTAAACGAGATCGTCGTCGTCTCCCCAGCCGCAAGCGTCACGGACGACTCATCGACGACCTGTTCGTCGACCGCGTAGGCCACCGTCTGCGTTCCCTCTCGGTCACCGACGTTCTCGAGCGTCGCCGTCACCGTCACCTCGTCGCCGGGCTGACCGGTATCAGGCGCTGTCAAGTCGCTGATAGCGAACGTCGCCGGCTGCTCGACGGTTACCGTCGTCTCCGCCGTCTCGTTTTCGGTCGACACGGTAAGCGGATACTCTCCGGGCTCGAGATTCGCCGTGTCGTAATTCAGCGTCACTGTCGTCGTCTCGCCCGACTCGAGCGTCACTGCTGTCGACTCGCCGGGCGTGTCGTCGACGGCGATTTCGACGTCCTGTGTCCCCGCGCGATCACCGACGTTCTCGAGGGTGGCTTCGACTGCGAGCGGTTCACCCGGTATGACCGGGCTGTTGGTCTCGTCGATCGAGACGCCGAAGGTTGCAGGCTCGTCCGGCTCCTCGACGGTGATCGTCGTTTCAGCTGTCTCGTTTTCGGTGGCCACCGACAGCGGGTACTCACCGGGCTCGAGGTCGGCGGTGCCCACAGTGAACGAGACGGTCTGGTTCTCGCCGGGTTCGAGCGTTCTTTCTGTCTCGTTGACAGTAGTATTATCAATTGCGAGCGAGACGTTCTGGGTTCCGTCTTCGCCGCCGACGTTCTCGATTTCAGTGTCGACCTCGAGCGGCACACCCTGCTCGACCGGGCTATTCGTTTCCAGGCTCGAGACGTTGAAGAACGCGGGTTCGGACGGCTCGATATCGCTGGCGGGCGGCGTCGCGGCGGTGATCGGCTCCTCGTACCCGAACAGCGAGAAATCGGCCTCCCAGACGAGTCGTTCGTCGCCGCTCTCGGGCGTCCATTCGACGGTGAACGTATGCTGGCCCGGCTCGAACCCTGACGGCGGTTCGTCGGTCGTGGTGCCCTCGACAAACCGGCTGTATGCTCCCATCGATGCGTCGTTCGGGTTCTCGTAGCTGAACGTTACGTCGATGCTGTCTTCGGTTGCTGTCGTCTCTTCGACCGCGATCGACGGCAACTCGGGTCGGGCCTCCTCATCGCACCGCTCTAACGGATTCGGATAGTCGATGCTACCGATCTCGGCCGGCTCGGGCGAGCTGATCCCGGAGATGTACGTCCCGAAGGTTCCGTAATCCGGTACTTCGACGAGCACCCGATCGCCTTCCATCGTGACTCGACGTTCGTTGCCGATTTCGAAGACGATCGTCCCGTTGTATGGTGCCGGAATCTCGTCGCCAGCAGTGACGATATCTTCCACAATGGTGTCCCCGACTCCGCCGCTGGTGTAGAACCACGTGCTTGCGGCGACCCGGTCGCCCTCCGCGAGCGATGCGGTGACGACCGCACGCTGACAGCTCGTGAATTCCACGTCGAATCCCGGCGGCGGGCCGTCGACCGTGTACTCGACGCTCGCCGTCTCGATGGGCGTCCCGTCGTCGGCTGTGACGACCGCGACCCCGAGCGTCGCGTTTTCCTCAAGTGGCGGCTCGAGCGTGAACTCCTCGGGACCGATCGTCTCGTTCGCACCGAAGGACTCGCTCGCTGCGAGCTGGGTCCCGTTCTCGTCGGTGATCGTGATCGCATACTCGACGGACGCGTTCGCCTGCGTGACGGTCAGCGTCGAGCCGTCACCGACCTGATCGGCCACCGTGAGATTCGCCGTCGGCTCACCGGGTGTCGGCTCTTCGACTGCGTACTCGATGGAGTCGTTCGCCAGCACCGCGTCGTCGGCCGCGGCGCGTACGGAGACATTGACGGTGGTGTTCTCCTCGAGTGGCGGTTCGAGCGTGAGAGTCTCGTCCGCGACCGTCGTGTTCGCCTCGATCGTCTCGCTGTCGACGCGTTCGCCGTCGTATTCGGCTGAGAGAAGGTACGGAACGGACGCACTCGCCCCGTCGATGGTCAGCGTTTCGCCGTCGCCGGTCTGGTTGTCAACCGACAGCGATGCGTCGGGGCTCTCGTCGGGAGTGTCGTTTTCGACTGTGTACTCGATCGTCTCGTTTGTGAGCGACGCGCCGTCGTCCGTCGCGATGACTGCGACCTCGAGGGTGGCGTTGGTCTCGAGGGGCGGTTCTAACTCGAGGGTCTCGTTCGTGATCGGGTTGTCGGCAGCGAACGTGTCGCTTTCGGCGCGCAACTCGCCGTCTTCGTCGGTGACGCTGATCGCGTACTCGACGGAGGCGTTTGCCTCGTCGATGGTGAGCGTCGAGCCGTTGCCCGCCTGATCGGCCACGGACAGTGTCGCGGTCCGTTCGCCGTCAGGCTCGTCTGTGACGGTGTACTCGACAGTCTCGGTCGCGAGCGTCGTCCCGTCCTCCCCGACGACGGAGACGTTGACGGTGGTGTTCTCTGCGAGCGGCGGTTCTAACGCAAGCGAGAGATTCGTTGCTTCCTCACCGGCTGCAAACGTGTCACTCGTGGCTGTTTCGCCGTCATACGACGCCGTGACGGTATAGGGGACGGACGCGTTGGCTTCGTCGACAGTGAGCGTCTCGCCGCTGCCGTCCTGATCCGAGACTGACAGCGTTGCGTTCGCCTCGTCGGGTTCGTCCGTGACCGTTACGAACGCGCCGTCGATCACCGGCGCGCCGGCACCGGTGACATAGGGCACGTCCTCCTCGCCCCCGGAGTCGACGTACTGGAACGTTTCGTCGTCGTTCGTGTCGTGGTGGGGGACTGCCACGACCGCGCCGCTGGCCGCGAGCGGCTCGTCAAGGTCGATCGTGACGTTCTGGTGGTCACCCGGCTCGAGATAGTCGGAGACGCCGACGATGGCGTCTGGATCGGCGTCGACGGCGACCCCGTCGTAGACCGCGACGAACCCACCCTCCGAGAGCGACACGTTCGCGATAGTGACCTGCTCACCGGTCGACTCCTGATCGGGGAAGTCGATCGATGCCGTCCCCTCGAGCCGGTCGATCGTTTCGATTCGCTGTTCGATGACGACCGTGATGCGCTGGGTGATCTGGGTCACGTCGTCGGTGTCCTCGTCCACCGCGTAGGTGGTCGCCTCGGCTGCGGCCTCTTGGGTCAGCGTCTGCAGTTGCGTGATGCTGATCCGCTGGGACTGGACGAGCCGGGCCGTCTCCTGCGTGGCGACTCGCGTCGCCGTCTGAATCTGCGTGACTGTCGCCGACTGTGACTGGACGAGTGCTCCGCTCGCACCGCCGTATGCAAGGTGCTGGACTTGCGTTACTTCGACGAGTTGCGTCTGGGTCACTGCCCCCTCACCGGCACCGAACGCCGCCGCCTGAATCTGCTCGATCGTCACTTCTTGGCGCTGGATCGCGGACGTGACCGCACCCTCGGCGGCCCCGACCGCGGCGGACTGGATCTGCGTGATCGAGATCGACTGGCGCTGGACGAGCACGCCGCCTGCGCTCCCGGTGGCGGCGGCCTGAATCTGCTCGACAGTTGCTTCTTGACTCTGCGAGATCGCGCCCTTCGCTGCGCCGAAGGATGCTTCCTGTACCTGCGTGATCGACACCCGCTGGCGCTGCTCGAGACTGGTTCGCTGGACCTGTGTCAGCGCGCCGCGACCGGCCCCGCGGGCGGCGGCCTGGGTCTGCTCAACCGACACCGACTGTCTCTGGACGAGCGCGCCTTTCGCCGCCCCCGCTGCGGCCTTCTGGATCTGCTTGATCGTCACCCGCTGGCGCTGCTCGACGTCGACACGCTGTTCTTGCTCGAGTACCGCGGGCGCACTCCCTCCGAGTGACCCGGTTGCACCGCCGGCGGCGGCGTGCTGGACGTGCTCGAGGGTCACTTGCTGGCGTTGCTCGGCTGTGATCGACTGGTATTGCGTCAGCGCACCGTAGGCTGCGCCCTGTGCGGCCTCCTGAACGTGTGGTGCCTTGCCGACGTCCGTCGTGCCCGCTTCGTGTGCGGCACCGGCGGCTGCGCCCCGGCTCGCGACCTGAATCTGTTCGGCGCTGACGCGCTGGCTCTGGGCGAGCGCCCCGTGTGCCCCGCCCCACGTCGCACTCTGGAGTTGAGTCACGTTCGCGGATTGGGACTGTGAGAGTGCGCCGTCGGTCGCCCCACCCACCGCGGACTGGACCTGGCTCACGTTTGCCGACTGGGACTGGGCCAGTGAGCCGTGGACGGCTCCCGCCGTCGCCGCCTGCACCTGCTCGGCATCGACGGTCTGATACTGCTGCACCGACGATCGAGCGGCTTCGAGCGCCGCTGCTCGCTGTTCCTGTGTCACCTCGATACCCTGAGACTGGACGAGTTCGACACCCTCCTCGACGCCGGCCTCGACGGCCTGTTCGGTCTCTCCCTGGATCGCCTGCGCGTTCGCGTCGCCGGTCGTCGCGTTGGACTCTGTGAACGTGACGAGTTCCGACTCAGCCGTCGACTCGGTGTCGTTCTGTGTCTGGAGCGCGTTCGTCTCGAGCGTAGCCGCAGCTGGTGGACTGCTTGCAGGCGACGAGCCAGCTGCAGACGATGGATCGTCAGCCGGTTGGGTGGCCGCCCCGTCAGCCGCGTCCGGCGCGTTGATCGATTCGATTCCGCCGCCCAGTGCCGGTAGCGCGACGACACTGCCGACCATCGCGACGGCGACAAGCACGACAGTGATTGCAGTTCGATCGCGCTTCATCACGCGCTCCCTCCGCTCTGGGCTCCCGCCCGCTCCCGCGCGCAATGTGACCCGCCGGGTACTGGTCCGATCACCGACGGGCCGAACGCGGATACCGACGCCCTCGAGTGGCCTGTCAGCCGTCCCGTTTCACCGCCACCGTCGCGCGGCCGATCCCCCGGAGAGATTGTCTGTTCTCTCCGATCGTCGGCTGTCGTCCGATCGGTTCGCATTTCCCCACACGGGACCGAATCAGTGTATAAGATCGCCGGTCGTTTCGGTTAGCGAGCCGAGACAACACGGTATTACTCGGCACGCGCCAGCCGAGACTGCCGGCGACGAGCGCCCGATACCCGAACACAGCGCGGCGACGAACCCGACACGACCGCAACCGTCTTGAACACTGAGAGGAAGCGAGCTATTTCGCCTTGCACGATCGCTTCGCCGTCGAGTGAGCACGGCTCGAGCGACCGAATCTGTCAGACAGCTGCCAATCTCGGAAACCGAAGTTTTGATCGTGGTTTACGAGAGAGCGGGTGTTATGGCAACAGAACAGAATTCAGTCGAGCTCGTCGACGACACCGTCGTCCGGCAGTTCGCTCGAGCAGCGGTGCTCGCGGCGTTGATCGGGGCATCGATCTTGGTTTCGATCCCGATTCCGCTCTCGCCGGCGCCGATCACGCTCCAGGTGCTGTTTATTTTCCTCGCCGGGCTCGTTCTGGGCCCGGTCTGGGGTGGGTTTTCGGTCCTGCTCTATCTCATCGCCGGCGCCGTCGGCGTCCCGGTATTCGCCGGCATGAACAGTGGTCTCGGCGTCCTGATCGGAAACACGGCCGGCTACCTGTGGTCGTACCCGATCGCAGCGTCACTGATCGGCGTCGTCGTTCACCGCGGGACGACGTTGCGCGATCTCCGTGAGGTGTCGCTTCCGCTGGTCGTCGGTGCCCTCGTCATGGCGACGATCGTCATCTACGGGATGGGGACGGCGTACATGGCCTGGCTCCTCGACATGTCGGCCTGGGAAGCGATCGCCGCCGGTGCGCTTCCGTTCCTTCCGGGCGAACTCCTCAAGATGATCGCCGCGATCGCCATCGTCAGATCCGGACTCATTACACCGGTCCAGTCCTGAGATAGAGCCGATGATCGAGTTTCGATCGGTCTCGTATGCGTTCGACGACGTGCCCGTTCTCGAGGACGTCTCGCTGTCGATCGACGACGGCGAGTTCGTCCTGCTGGCCGGTGCCAACGGCAGCGGGAAGACGACGCTCCTGCGCCACTGCAACGGCCTGTTAGAACCCGACAGTGGCGAGGTCAGTGTCAACGGCACACCCGTCGCCGAAAACCTGATCGCCGCCCGCTCGAGCGTCGGCATGGTCTTTCAACACCCACGCGACCAGTTCGTTTCCGCGACCGTCGGCGCGGACGTCGCCTTCGGCCCCGAAAACCTCGGCCTCGAGCGCGCCGAGATCGACCGTCGCGTTGCGACCGCACTCGAGGCCGTGAACATGGCCGGTCGCGAAGACGATCGGATCGCCTCCCTCTCGGGCGGCGAACAGTCCCGCGTGGCGATCGCGGGCGCGCTCGCGATGGAACCGACCCATCTCGTCCTCGACGAACCGTTTACTGGCCTCGACGAGCCGGCGCGTCAGTCCGTCCTCGAACGCCTCACGTCGTTGTCAGCCGACGGCACCGGTGTCTTGCTCACGACGCACGATCTGCGGGATGTCTGTGAACTCGCCGATCGCGTCATCGCCATGCAGGACGGTCGCATCGCTGTCGACGAGCCACCTGAACGCGCGCTGGGGAAACTCGGCGGTCTCGAGGTGCGGGTCCCGAACCAGTGATCGTGATGCTCGCCTCGAGACGACCGACGCCACACGTTGGGTGTCCCCGATGCTAACGTACGAACCAGACGAGACGGTCTCCCATCGGCTCGATCCCCGGTCCAAGCTGTTGATCCAGATCGGCTTTGCGGCTACTGCACTGGCACACACGACGCCGCGGGCGCTGGCCGTTCTCTCCGTCGTGACGGCGGGCATCTTGCTTGCGGCGCGGATCTCCATCCGCCGAACCCTCGTTGCCTACCGCTTTGCACTGGTCATCCTCGCGCTCGCACCGCTGATATCGGGGCTGACGCTCGGCGCGCCCTGGTTCGATCCGACCGACGCCGCCGCGTCGGGGCTGGCGAGCTACCGGGTGTTGCTCATCCTGTTCGTCAGTGCGGCCTACGTCCGGTCGACGCCGGTTCGGGACTCTCGAGCGGCGATCCAGCGGACGATTCCCGGCAAACCGGGCCAACTGCTTGGAATCGGCGTTGCACTGGTGTTCCGGTTTCTCCCCGTCTTGCAGGGCGATCTCCGAACGATTCGCGAGGCGATGGCAGCCCGACTGGGAACCGAGCGGAGCATCATAGACCGTGCGAGCACGGTCGCAGTCCTCGGGCTGACGCGGGCGTTCGACCGCGCGGATCGACTCTCGCTCGCGTTGCAGGCGCGGTGTTTCGCGTGGAATCCCACGCTGCCGGTACTCACGTTCTCGCGGCTTGACTATCCCGCGCTCGGGCTGGCCGTTGTCCTTGCCGTGTCCGCGTTCTATTAGCGCTCGAGGGACTGACAGTTCGACCGCGCTCTCCCTCGACGCGCTTATATCCAGGAGGTGTCGACACGACGGTAATGCCTGCGAGTGACATCCTCCGCGCCGTTCACGGCGCGGCTTCCCTGCATTGGAATACCGGCTAACTACCGGCAGTGGGTTCCGACCCGACCTCTCCGAGCGTCATCTGCTGTGGTTGGCTCTACTCGGAGGGGTCGTGGCGCTGTCACAGGCGCTCCCATCTCGTGAGATGTCATCACCCGCCGGTTTCAGCGGCAGGCTCTCACCCCACGGGTCGTGACGGTCAGCAATGTTGACCGCCGCGTTGATGTCTGCGTGGTACTCCGTGACCCAACATTCGTTATTCTGGCACCGGAACTCGTCGCCGGTTCGGTGACCGATGTGGCCGCACTCGTGACACGTCTGACTCGTATATTCCGGTCGCACGTATGCCATCGGAAGTCCGGCCTCCCGTGCTTTGTCCTCGATGCGCTGTTGGAGGCGGGCGAACGCCCATGCGTGAAGGCGTCGGTTCATCCACTCGCCGTAATCGAGGTCTTCGCGGATGTACGAGAGGTCCTCCAGCACGAGGACTGGCTTCTCGAATCGACAGGCGTATTCGACGGCACGTCGAGACGCCTTCTCGATGATGTCTGTGAGCGCGTTTTGATAATGGTCGAATCGTTCGCCAATCCGCCACTCTGCGGCGTCACGCTCTTGGAGCCGTTTCAGCGTCGTGAACATCTCTTTGCGAAGGTGGCGAGCGCGACCACCGTTGATGAGCAGTGGGTCAGTCGGAGTGCCCTGCTCGCAGGCACAGCCCGCGAGCAGGTGTGCTTCGCCAATGTCGAAGCCGACTAGTGTTACATCGTCGTCTGTCGGTTCGTAGTCGGGTTCTTCGACCGGGAACTCGATGGTGACGTGGAGCGTCCACGACGTGCGGTGGCGTTGCAGTTGGAGTTGTCCTGCCGAAGCGTCCCCGTGTACGAGATCGTGCCACAGATTTTCTTGGGCGGGATTGATACGGAGCGGTATCCAGAAATTCGTGCCGCGTCCGGATTGCGGTGCCCACCACGTGAACTCGTAGTCACGAGCCGCCGAGTGGTCGAACTCGGCGGCTTGGTTGGTAAGTCGAACCGGATGGTCGTCGTCCAACTCCTGTGCGTTGTAGGTGTCGTGAAGTTGCGGAACGTAGTTGCACAGTGCCGCTTTCGCCTGATATGGCAGGTCGTAGGGCGTCACCACGTCGCTGGTTGCACTCATCGTGTCACACCCGGCGTCGAACGCCTCGTGTAGCCCCTCACGGTAGGTTTCGAGCAGGTCACACAATTTCCGCTCCTTGTGTGCTGTCGGCGGGGCGAGCGTAGCTTCCAGCGTTTTCGTGGTTGTTGCGGTCATGCTACTGATCGTCCACGTAGTCCATCAGCACGTCAATGCTCACTTGGCCGGTCGTAGCGAGGAAGTACCCCGGTTGCCAGAAGGCATCTTCGAGCGTCTGTGTCACTTCGGGGAATTCCGTGCGAACTCGGCGGGACGTGACACCTTTGAGCGAGTTAATGAACCTCGTGAGGTCTGTGGTTGGTTTGGTCTGAAACAGGATGTGAACGTGGTCGGTACCGCCGTCCACGTTCTTGATGTCGGCCTCGAAGTCATCTGCAATACCGTGGGCGATTTCAGCGACACGCTCCAGCCGCTCATCCGTGAGAATATCGGCACGGTACTTCGTGACGGTCACGAAGTGATACTGGAGAGCGTACACTGTGTGCGACCCAGTTTGCAGATGATATTCCATTTGGCCTTGCCAGATTCAATACATCCAACTCAGATAATTCTTATGACGTTAGGTGTTCAGCGAGGAGAAACCGAGTGGTTCGTTGCACAGAGCTTACTCGATTCACTCCCGCCCTGTTCGCTCCTCGGTTCCGACTGAGCGTCGGAACACTCGTCACTCACGGGAAGGGCGGGATTCTCTCGCTGAATCAAGATAGTCCAACCGGCGCGCCAGAGTACGTCACCGACGGCGGTCGCGATGTCTCCCCGAAGGCCGTCACGGAGACCGACACCATTCGTGCCCACGTCGACGCAACCGACTACTGGGACGAGGAGGACGACTAAATGAGCACGCCACGTCGTCCACCGGCGACACCGAGCGATGCCGCAGGTGGCCGCCGTGAGCGCACTGAACTGTCGGTCATCACACCATCGGTCGCGCGTGAGGACGTCGACTCGAGCGGTCGCGTCGGTGCCGTCGCATACCCCTACCGTGTCTACGACGCGGTCGCGACAATCGAGCGGCCAGTGATCACGGACCGCGACATCGATTACGTTGTCACCGTCGATCGCGCACGTCGGCTGGCCGTGCGGGCTGACACGTTCCCGGAGACGCAGACGCGAACGGTCGACGACGTGCTCGTGATCCCATCAGAATTCTCCGACACACAGACCCACCAGAAAGCCGAGGACGCCGTATTCAAATGGACGCTCCGGAAGGTCGCGGTCGGCTCCGAACCGGACGTGACGTTCGCACGCTCAATCGACGCCCACAAACTCTTCTGGATCGCGTCCCGGCCAGACGGCGACGTGATCGTCGATAGCGTCCGCGGGACCGAGTCACCGCTGGCGGACTGACCGGGTCGCTTCGCCGCGACGCCTCTTTGCCGACCGTCTTCGTCGCTATCCTTTGATCTCGAGTGTTCATGGCCGATTTCCGACGGCACAGATTCGCTCACGTGTCCCGAATGAGCAGCTGCGATCCGTAATTCAGTATGCTCGTCCGGTGATGGCTCGAAGGCGAGTTTCTGTTCCTGATGGCTGATCACTGCGGCGACCCTCGTAAGCGCTCTCGAGCTCGCTGTTGATCGACTTTGTCGTTCATGCCAACCGACAGATTCTATATCGCGATTTGTGGTTTATCATTCCATCTGTCGTACTCCGATTTCAGCCCGTCGGTCGGTCCAAAACAAGCGCGTGCCGGATACAACAGCTAATTCGTCGTTACGAACACTACTAACGAGTCTGTGTCCTACGTTCTGTATGAGTGCTGGCCGAGTTACTCTCTATATCGCAACGAGTGTCGACGGATACATCGCCGACCTAGAAGGAGGCGTTGACTTGCTTGAAGAATTTCAATCGGAATCGGATGGCAACGAGGATGAAGAGGGCTTTCGGGAGTTTTTTGCGAGTATCGACTGTCTCGTGATGGGTGCGACGACGTATGAACAGGTACTCGGCTTCGGTGAATGGCCCTACGGCGACAAGCCGACGTATGTGTTCACACAGCGGGTCCTCTCTCCGGCGACCGAGGCGGTTGAGTTCGTTGATCGGGAGGTCGCAGAGCTGTCGACCGAACTCAAAAAGCAACATGACCACATTTGGCTGGTGGGCGGTGCACAGCTCGCGCAGACATTTCTGCGGGAGAGGCAGATTGATGCACTTCGACTGTCCCAGATTCCGGTTCTCCTTGGTGATGGGATATCGTTGTTTGCGGGTGAGTACGACCGACAGAAGTTACAGCTGATCGATATCAGTGTCCATGACAGCGGGATCTTGGAACAGCACTACGAGATACTGGGGATCAACAGCAGTCGCTAAGTATGTGAGAATCAGGAGACACTTTCAAGTACGAGGTATAGTACCGCTCGGAATAGCAAGAAGCCGGTGGAGGGATTTGAACCCTCGACCTAATCCTTACGAAGGATTCGCTCTGCCAGTCTGAGCTACACCGGCGCGATTGCATTCATTCGTAGGGCCGATACCAGCCATAAGGGTTGCGAATCGATCCAGTCGTGTGAACGGGTTCCGAGACATTGGCTGACAGATCATCGCTCGAGGCGCACGTCCAGACAGACGTTCAGCTCGTGGGGGGCATACGACCGGACGGTGTGGCGTGTCTCGACGGTCACGTCGTACTCGGGTTCGGCAGCCGCACGGATCGCACGTTCGCCCGGCCCGAACGGGTCGTCTTCGTGCTGGATGTCGTAGTAATGGAGGACACAATCGTCGCCGGCGAGCGTTACGGCTGCCTCAAGGAACTCGTCGGCGCTGTGAGGGAGGTTCATCACGATGCGGTCGGCCCAATCCTCGTACTCAGTGGCGACGTCGCGAACGTCGTCGTTGATCGCCATCACGCGATCTTCGACACCGTTTCGGCGGGCGTTCTCGCGCAGATACTCGATCGCGTCAGCGTTGATATCCACGCCGACACACTCCGCGCCGCGGTTCGCGAACGGGACGACGAAGGGGCCAACACCGGCGAACATATCGAACGCGTGCTCGCCTGCGGTAACTTGCTTGGCCACGCGATGGCGTTCGGTCGCGAGCCGCGGCGAGAAGTAGACTTCTGCCAGATCTAGCAGGAACTCACAGCCGTACTCGCGGTGGACGACCTCGGTGTCCTCGCCCGCGAGCAGCACCCAGTCGCGGACGCGCGTCTCGCCTTTGACTTTCGAGGCCTTGTTTAGCACCGTTTCGACTGGGAGATCGGACTCGAGGATGGCGTCCGCAATCTCGCGTGCTCGCTCGGGATCGTCCTCGTCGATGAGGGCGGCCTCGCCGAGCCGTTCGTAGGACGGTTCGAACGAGAGGAGATCGGCGGGCGTCGTCTGACTGTCGCGTTCGTCGACCGTTCGGGTGACGATCTCGCCGTCCTCGAGAACCGCCTGAACGGCGTCGGAGTCAGTGATCGGAATATAGAGCCAGCCGTCCTCGACGGAGATCTCGTAGTCGTCGTCGATCAGATCCGCGTCGGCGAGCGTCGTACGCGTCGCTTCGCCGGCTTCGCGCGCAACGCGGACGCACGGAACTTCCATACTCGGAGTGGCCGGCGAGCCGCCGTAACGCTGACGTTTCGCCCACACCCACCCACAGCATTACAGGTGAATCGCCTCGGGGTCAAGCCCCGAGGCTTCCCGTTTCTACGACGTGACTTGCAGACACGCGCTGGAAATCAGCGGTGTCCGTAGCGGTCACAGTCTCCACGGGCGTTGATTCGGGCCATCCCAGCCCTAGTTCAGAAAAGCCGCGTTGTAGGACGTTCATCGCCGCATTCGCGTCTCTGCCCGTCTCGAATCCGCACGACGGACAGGAGTGTTCCCTGACCCAGACGGGTTTCGCTGTTTCCACACCGCACGATGCACACTCTTTGGTAGTGCCTTGCGCTTCAACCTGCTTGACGTGACAGCCGTACAGGTCGGCCTTGTATTCGAGGAGTGTGATGAACTGTCTCCACGCCGCATCCTGCTTGTTACGAGCGCTCCCATCGCCCTGAAGCATCCCAGCCACGTTGAGGTCTTCCACGAACACGGCATCGTACTCGCGGACGAGCCACGTCGTGATCTTGTGCTGGTAGTCCAGCACCTTCCGACGAATGTGGCGCTTGACCTTGGCGGCCTTCTTTCGTTGTTTCTCGTAGTTGTTTGACCCCTTCTCCTTCCGTGAGAGTTTGCGTTGTTCGCGGCGGAGCCGGTCGTATTCGTCTTCAAGATTGAGCCATTCCACGGTCTTCCCATCGCTCGTGTGGATGTAGTTGAGGATTCCAAGGTCAACTCCGACGCTGTTGCTCGCATCGAGCGAGTTCACGTCGGGTTTCTCGGGAAGGTCAGTATCGTCGGTTTCCAACCCGAAGGAGACGAACCACTCGCCGGTCGTCTCTTTCTTGAATGTGACTTCCTTGATGGAAGCGCGGTCAGGAATCGGGCGATGGTAGCGGATTTTGACCCAGCCGATTTTGCTAAAGCGGACGGAAGCGAACCTGTCGCGGCCCCTCTTTTCATCGAGGTCGAAGCCGGACTGGTTGTACGTCACACTTCGGTAATCGCTGGGTGCTTGCCGTGTGAGCTGACCGACTTTGTGTCCCTTCTCTTTCTTCTTGCGGAGGTTCGAGAGGTTCCGATGGAATCGAGCGACGGTGGCTTGTGCGGCTTTCGAGTGCATTTCTCCGAACAGCGACCACTTGCGTTTCCATTCGGGGAGTTTGTTGTTCTGGCCGTACTCACTCGGCTTGTCATCTTCAGGACTGTTCTCGTAATCCCAGCGGACGTGGTTGTAGAGTTGGCGATGAACGTCGAGATGGTGTTCCAGCCCGTCCGCTACCTCTTGTGTCGGGTAGGCATGGTAGCGGTGACTGTGTTCCATCGCTGTCTCTTGATTAGTAATGTGTTCACTTAATGATTTGTATCACGAGTTGTCGGCTTCATCCCCGAGGTCAAGCCTCGAGGTATTCGCCTTGTCCGCTGATAAATTGGTACTCGCTATAGAAAATTCGAATTCGAGACTGATGCCCGTCGCTGGTTCCCTATCGCTTTCTTGTCTCGTGGAGCGATCTCGCTCGAGAGGGTGGATCTCGAAAGCGTATTCCGACCGCTACGACTACGAGCGGCTATGCTCACCTTCATTGGCCTCGGTCTCTACGACGAGCGCTCGATCACCGTCGAGGGGCGGGACGCCCTGCAGGCGGCCGACCGCGTCTACGCCGAGTTCTACACCAGCCAGCTGATCGGGACGACGATCGACGATCTCGAGTCCTCCCACGACATCGAGATCGACGTCCGGGACCGTGCTGGCGTCGAACAACACCCCGAAGACATGCTCGAGGCAGCCGAAGACGAGGATGTGGCCTTCCTGACGGCGGGCGATACGATGATCTCGACGACCCACGTCGATCTTCGACTGCGAGCCCACGAGCGCGGCATCGAGACGCGGGTTATCCACGGCGTCACGGCCCAGACGGCGACCAGCTCGCTGACCGGCCTTCAGAACTACCGGTTCGGAAAGGCGACGACCCTCCCGTTCCCCTACGCCCACGGGGCCGATGGTCTTCCTGCAAGCGTGACCGAGACGATCGACGAGAACCGCGCTGACGGCCTTCACACGGTCGTTTATCTGGATATCAAAGCTGAACGTGAGGAGTACATGACCGCCGATGTTGGTGCGGAACTGCTCGCCGAGGAATACCCCGACCTCGTTGGCGTCGTCGTCGCCCGTGCGGGCAGTCCGGAGCCGCTCGTCGAGGCCGGCACGATGACCGAACTGGCAAACAGGGAGTTCGGCGATCCGCTACATCTTCTCGTTATTCCTGGGGAGTGTCACCTGCTCGAGGCCGATGCGCTGGTCGAACTGGCTGGTGCCGATCGGGACACGCTCGATATCGTTTGAAGTAGCGGACAAACACCGGCTCGAGTCGACTCGCGACTACGGCTACGACTTTCCTGTGTATCGAAAATGACTGGTCCGGCTGTGCTGTTGCTGTGAATCGGCCAGCGGAGCTACAGGCGGTCGATGACCGCGGCGGTCACGTCTTCGGTCGACGCGTCCCCACCCAGGTCGGGCGTGCGCGGCCCCTCGGCGAGCGTGGCTTCGACGGCCTCGTTGACGGCGTCGCTCTCTTCTTCGTAGCCGAGGTACTCGAGCATCATCGCGGCAGAGATGATCTTTGCAGCCGGGTTCGCGACGCTCTCGCCGGCGATGTCGGGTGCGGTCCCGTGGACCGGCTCGAACAGGGCGCGCTCGGGGCCGATGTTGGCCGAGGGGAGCAGGCCGAGACCGCCGACGAGACCAGCAGCGAGGTCCGAGAGCACGTCGCCCGCGAGATTCGGGCAGACGACGACGTCAAACTGGTCGGGGTCGAGACAGACCCTCGTCGCGAAGGCGTCCATCAGCACTTCGTCGGTCTCGATGCCCTGCTCGTCAGCGACCGACTTGACGGTATCACGGAAGAGTCCGTCCGTCTCACGCATGACGTTGGCCTTGTGGACGATCGTGAAGCTGTCGTGCTTGTCGCTGTCGGCGACGAAGTCACAGGCGAACTCGGCGAGCCGTTCGGAGGCCGACTCCGTGACGACGCGGGTGAGCGTCGAGACGTCGTCGGTCAGTCGGTCCTCGTGGCCCGAATAGACGCCCTCGGTGTTCTCTCGGAGGAAGAGCAGATCCGTTTCGGGACGAACAGCGTCGATCCCCGGGTACGCCTTCGCGGGCCGGACGTTGACGAACGAGTCGACTGCCTCGCGCAGCGGCAGGATGACGTCCGCGGCCGTCTCGCCGGCTGCGCCGAACAGCGTCGCGTCGGCCGACGCCGCGAGGTCGTAGGTCTCCGCGGGCAGTGCCTGGCCGGTCTCTTCTTTGACCGCGTCGCCGGCTTCCGCTTCGATGAACTCGAAGTCGATGTCGAGCGTCTCGAGAACGTCGACTGCAGCGGGTGTTACTTCTTGTCCGATTCCGTCGCCCGGAATCACGGCGATTTCGTGAGTCATGGACAACCATCGTCGCGGGGCCGAAAAGAGGGTATCGATTGCCGGACAGGTCGTCGCTTAGGGACTCCCGATACCAATGCTGATCCCGACTGCGTTGGCGATCGCACGCCGCTTGAGCACCACAAACCCGACGACAACGAGTCCGAACCCGGCGACCGTCACCGTACTGATCGACTCCTCGAGGAACACGACGCCCGCAATCGTCGCGACGATCGGAACGGCGTAGCCGACCAGTGCCGCCTCGAACGCGCCGTGTTCCTCGAGAATCCGGAAGTAGATCAGGAAGGCAATGGCGGTTGCGAAGACGCCGAGATAGACGAGGGCGCCGACTGCGGTGGGGACGACGAGCGATGGCGATGGAAACTCTCCAGCGGCGAGACTGGCAGCGTGCAAGACGATGCTGCCGATGGCCATCGACCAGCCGACAAGTGCTCCACGCTCGATCGTCGGGCCGGCGCGCTGGATCAAGACTCCGCCGAGCGCGATACTGCATACCTGTCCGACGACGAGCAGCCGACCGAGGGTGTCGCCGGCCAGCAGATTGCTTGGATCGGGCTGGATGACAAGCGCGACGCCGAAAAAGCCGATCGCGGCCCCAACGGCACCGAGCGGTGAGAGTCGCTCACCGAGCAGCATCACCGCCCACAACGCGGTGATGATGGGGACCAGTCCCTGGATGATCGCGGCGACGCCGCTCGGGACGGTCTGCTGGGCCAGAAAGAGTAAGCCGTTGCCGCCGATCAGAAAGACACCGCCGCCAGCGACGGCTGCCAGATCGTTCCGGCGAGTCGGCACCCAGCCATCGACTTGAGTGGCAGCGTAGGCTAGGAGCAAGACCGCTGCGATGTCGTATCGAACGGCTGCGAACAGCAGCGGCGGGAGGTGCTCGAGGCCGATCGAAATCGCCGGAAACGAAAGCCCCCAGAGAACGGCGAGGAACACGAAAAGCGGCACGTCGAGGGAGCGAGACATAGTGGTTAGTCCGGGCTGTCGTCCGAAGTATCCCGCGATTTCGAGTTCGTGAGGCGTTCGTGATCACAAGCGGAGAGTAGCGACTCGAGACACGAGGGTTGACTCGAGTCAGAACGAACGGAAAACGGAGCGACCGACCGAAACCGCGCCTTACTCTGCTTCGGGGATCGCTTCGTCGTCGACGTAGGGCAGTTCCGTCGCCTTCTTGCGGACTGCGTCGGCGTTGGACTTCATCAGCGCCGTCGTGTCCCAGACGCCGTCGACCAAGGCCTTGCGCTGGGCCTCGTCGACGGTGACGTCGATCGTGGTGTCGCCGTAGGTCACTTCCTCGGCTTCGACGTCGATCTCGATCTCGCCGTCGGGGTTTGCGTCGACCCAGTCCTGCAGTTCCTGGATCGTCTCGCTGTCCGCCGTGACGGTCGGAATGCCGAGCGCCAGACAGTTACCCGCGAAAATCTCGGCGAAGCTCTCGCCGATGATCGCGTCGATACCCCAGCGCATCAGCGCCTGGGGAGCGTGCTCGCGCGATGAGCCACAGCCGAAGTTACTGTTGACGACCATCACCGACGAGTCCTGGAACCGGTCCTCGTTCATCGGGTGGTCCTTCTGGTTGTCGTCGTCGTCGAACCGCAGGTCGAAGAACGCGAACTCGCCCAGTCCGTCGAAGGTGACGACCTTCATGAACCGCGCGGGGATGATCTGGTCGGTGTCGATGTCGTTTCCGCGGATCGGGACGCCCG
Organism: Natrinema sp. HArc-T2; assembly: GCF_041821085.1. Taxonomy (NCBI): domain Archaea; kingdom Methanobacteriati; phylum Methanobacteriota; class Halobacteria; order Halobacteriales; family Natrialbaceae; genus Natrinema; species Natrinema sp. HArc-T2. Next base: position 196,011 of record NZ_JBGUAZ010000006.1, read on the forward strand.
AACCAGCGACGTAATCGACTTCCGGAATTTCGACGTCGTCGCTCATGCCAGATTCACCTCCTTCAGATCGCGCACGTCAGAGACCTCCCCGGTGACCGCCGCCGCGGCGACCATCTGCGGGTTCATCAGGACGGTCCGTCCGTCCTTGCTGCCCTGCCGACCGACGAAGTTCCGGTTCGAGGAGGAGGCGCTTGCCTCGTCGCCCTCGAGTTGGTCTTCGTTCATGCCGAGACACATCGAACAGCCGGCGTTGCGCCACTCGAAGCCGGCTTCCTCGAACGTGTCCTTGAGGCCTTCCTCCTCGGCGGCGCGCTGAACGCGCTGGCTGCCGGGAACGACCATTGCACGGACGTCGTCGTCGACCTGCCGTCCTTCGACGATCTCGGCGGCACGTCGCAGGTCAGGTAGGCGCGCGTTCGTACAGGAGCCGAGGAAGGCGACGTCGATATTGTAGCCTTCCATCGTCTCGCCGGGCTCGACACGCATGTGTTCCTGGGCGCGTCGGGCCGTGTCCTGTTTCTCCTCGGGCAGGTCCTCGGGTGCCGGGATCGGCTCGGTGACGCCGACGCCCTGCCCGGGCGTGGTGCCCCAGGTGACGACCGGCTCGAACTCGCTCGCGTCGATGTGAACGACGTCGTCGTACTCGGCGTCCTCGTCGGATGCGATCGACTCCCAGTAGGGTTTGAGCTCGTCGAACTTCTCGGGGTTCTCCTGGAAGTAGTCGGTCTCTGCGAGCCACTCGTAGGTGGTCTCGTCGGGGTTGACGTAGCCCGCACGAGCACCGCCCTCGATGGACATGTTACAGATCGACATCCGCCCTTCCATGTTGAGGTTCTCGATGGCTTCGCCGGCGTACTCGTAGACGTAGCCGACGCCGCCTTCCGTTCCGAGTCGGCGGATGATCTCGAGGATGATGTCTTTAGCTTCGACACCCTCACCGAGTTCACCGTCGACCTGGATCTTACGGACCTTCTGTTTCTCCATGGCGACGGTGCCCGTCGCGAGCACGTCGCGGATCTGGGAGGTCCCGATCCCAAAGGCGAGTGCGCCGAACGCACCGTGCGTACTGGTGTGGGAGTCCCCACAGACGATCGTCTTGCCGGGCTGGGTGAGTCCCTGCTCTGGGCCGATGACGTGGACGATCCCCTGATCGCCCGTCGTCGGGTCCGAGAACTCGATGCCCGCCTCGCGGACGTTCTCCTCGAGTTCGGACATCATCTCTTCAGCCGCGTCCTCTTCGTAGGGACGGGACTGGTCGGCTGTCGGGACGATGTGGTCGACCGTCGCGTGGGTCAGCTTCGGATAGGCGACCTCGAGATCTCGTTCGCGAAGCATCCCGAACGCCTGCGGGCTCGTAACCTCGTGGATGAGGTGGAGGCCGATGAACAGCTGATCCTGTCCGGTCGGCAGCGTGGTAACTTTGTGTCGATCCCAAACCTTGTCGTACAGTGTTCCCTCGCTCATTCCTCGTCCTCTACGACCGTCTCACGGTCGACGCGCTCGCCGTGTTCGGTCCCGCGCTCGAAGACGCGGTTCGCGTCGTCGGCCTCTTTCGGCGGCGTGTGGTCGACGTCGCGCATCGTCTGTTTCCTGTCGGTACGCTCGTTTCCGTTGGCCTCTGCCTCGCCCCCGTCGGCGGCGACGATCGGCCCGCGGTTGAACAGCCGGCCAGCCGTCTCCCCGGTGTAGGGGTTCGTGTGGCTGACGTCGGCCATCGTGTCTGTCGTGTTCTCGGTGTCGTTCATGGGTGGTCGTGCTCGTACTCGTACTCGTTAGTCGTCGGCCTGCACCTGGACGGACTCGTCTTCCGCCTCTTCGTCTTCTTCGGCCCAGGCGAACAGGTCGCGCAGTCGTTCGCCGACGTCTTCGATCTCGTGGTTCTGTTCTGCGTTGCGCAGCTGGCTGTAGCTCGGACGGCCAGCCTGGTTCTCGACGATCCACTCGCGCGTGAACTCGCCGTTTTGAATCTCTTCGAGGATCTCGTCCATGTTCTCACGGACGGACTCGTCGACGACGCGGTCGCCACGGGTGAGACCGCCGTACTCGGCGGTGTCGGAGACGGAGTTCCACATTTCCATGTTGCCGCCTTCGTACATCAGATCGACGATCAGCTTGAGCTCGTTGAGACACTCGAAGTAAGCGATCTCGGGCGAGTAACCCGCGTCGACCAGCGTCTCGTAGCCGTGTTTGACCAGCGAGGTGACGCCGCCACAGAGGACGGCCTGCTCGCCGAAGAGGTCGGATTCGACCTCTTCCTGGAAGGTCGTCTCGATGACGCCGGCGCGGGTACAGCCGATTCCCTTCGCGTACGCGAGGGCGCGCTCCTCTGCGTCGCCCGTGGTGTCCTGGTAAATCGCCATCAGGCCGGGCGTCCCTTCGTCGTTCTCGTAGTTGCGGCGGACGAGGTGACCCGGGCTCTTGGGCGCGACCATCGTCACGTCGACGTCTTCCGGCGGCTCGATCTGGTTGTAGTGGATGTTCAGCCCGTGGGCGAACTGGAGCGTGTCACCGGCCTCGAGGTTGGGCGCGATGGCGTTCTCATAGACCGACGCCTGGACGGTGTCGGGTACGAGCACGGAGACGTAGGAGGCCTGTGCGACCGCGTCGGCGGGCGCTTCGACGGTGAGCCCGTCGGCCTCGGCGGCGGATCGCGAGGAGGAATCCTCGCGCAGGCCGACGACTACGTCGACCCCGCTCTCGTGGAGGTTCAGCGCGTGGGCGTGACCCTGGCTGCCGTAGCCCAGTACGGCCACGGTCTCGTCGTCGAGCGTCGATACGTCTGCGTCGTCGTCGTAATAAATGTCGGTGGTGAAGTCGTCAGTCATCGTCTGCTGGTTGGGTCGCGTCGCTATAGTTCGCCTCGTCGGCGGGCTGTGCTGTCAGGTCGGCTCCAGCGGTCTGGTCGGTGCCACGGGCCATCGCCGTCAGCCCCGTTCGGGAGATTTCTCGGATGCCGAACTGGCTGAAGGTCTCGACGGCAGCCTCGATCTTCTGGCGCGAGCCAGTGATCTCGAAGGTCGCCGTCTCCGGACTCGAGTCGACCGCCGTCGCGTCGTACATATCTGCAACAGCGCTGACCGACGCCGGATCCGCGGCGTCGACTTTCACGAGCGCCAGTTCGCGGCGCATCGCGTCGGGCTCGAGTTCGCGCACGGAGATGACCGGCACGAGCTTTCGCAGCTGTTTTTCGACCTGGTCGATCCCCGGGTCGGGTTCCTCAACGACGATCGTGATGCGTGCGCGATCCTCGTCTTCGGTGGGGCCGACGGTCAGGCTCTCGATGTTGAACTGCCGTCTCGAGAACAGTCCCGAGACGTCCGAGAGCACGCCGGGTTCGTGTGCGACCAGCGCCGAGATGACGGTGCGCCGGGGCTCGTGGGTCGCCTCGACTTCGGGGTCGATGCGAATGCCCTGTTTGTTGCGCCGTCCTGCAGGTGTCGGTCGCTCTTCAGGTGCTGGGCCTTCTAATCCGCGTTTCATAGCTGGTCCTCCGTCAGTGCGAACTGACCGTTGTCGCCGCCGCTTGGCACCATCGGGTAGACGTTGGCGTCGGGATCGATGTGGACGTCGATCACCGAGGGGCCGTCGTAGGCGAGTGCCTCTTCGATGGTGTCGGCGACATCGTCGTAGTCGTCGATTCGGAAGCCACAGGCGCCGAAGGCTTCGGCGAGCTTGTCGAACTCGGGCATCCAGTTGTAGTCCGAAGCGGCGTGACGACCCTCGAAGAAGGCGTCCTGCCACTGGCGGACCATGCCGATGTACTCGTTGTTGAGCACGGCGACTGTAATGTCCAGGTTCTCGCGGACGGCCACGGACAGTCCCTGCAGCGTCATCAGGAACGAGCCGTCGCCGTCGACACAGACGACCTCCTGGTCGTCGTCAGCTGCCAGTCGCGCGCCGATGGCGGCTGGCAGGCCATAGCCCATCGTCCCGAGACCGTGACTCGAGACCCAGGTTCGCGGTTCGGTGTACGTCCAGTACTGGGCGGCCCACATCTGGTGTTGGCCGACGCCGGTGGTGACGATCGCCTGATCGCTCGTGGCCTCGTCTAAGGCTTCGACGACGAACTCCGGTTGGACCGGTGCGTCTTCGGGTGCCTCGTAGGCCATCGAGTAGTCGGATTTCCACTGCTGGCACTGCGCGCGCCACTTCTTGGCTGCCGGCGACTCGTCGACCGCGTCGGCGAGTTGCTCGACGACGGTTTCGGCGTCGCCGACCAGTGGGTAGTCCGCGTGGATGTTCTTCGAGATCTCGGCGGGGTCGATGTCGACATGGATGACCTCCGCGTCGGGTGCGAAAGTCTCGATGCCGCCAGTCAGGCGGTCGTCGAAGCGGGTCCCGATCCCGATCAGCGTATCACAGTGGGTGATCGCCATGTTGGCGTAGCCGGTGCCGTGCATGCCCGCCATCTCGAGGGACAGTTCGTGGTCTTCGGGGAACGCGCCGATGCCGGGCATCGTGGTGATGACCGGAATCTCGTGTTCGACGGCGAACTCGCGACAGGCCTCGCTGGCTTCGCCTTTGATGACGCCGCCGCCGAGCAGCATGACGGGACGAGACGCGTTCTCGATCCGATCGGCTGCGGCCGCGACGATTTCGGGGTCGGCCTGTTCCTGCACGTGGTAGGTGTCGGGCGTCTTCGGTTCGTCGGGCTCGCGGTCGGTCTCGCCGTTGGTGACGTCTTTCGGGAGGTCGACCAGGGTCGGTCCCGGTCGGCCCTCACTGGCGAGTGCAAACGCCTCGCTAACGTCGCTACCGACGCGATCCGAGTCACTCGCGAAGGTGTTGTCCTTCGTGATCGGCGTCGTGACGCCGGTAGTGTCGGTCTCCTGGAACGCGTCGTTGCCAACGAAATCCGTCGAGACCTGCCCTGTCAGTGCAAGCAGCGGGTCCGAGTCCATGTCGGCGTCGGCGATGCCGGTCACGAGGTTCGTCGCGCCCGGCCCCGACGTCGCGAGACAGACGCCCGGCTCGCCCGAGACGATGCCGTAGGCGTCGGCCGCGTGGGCTGCGCCCTGTTCGTGGGCCATCGTCACGTGACGAATGTCCGAGTCGTAGAGGGCGTCGTAGACGGGCATGATCGCCCCGCCCTGGACGCCAAAGGCGTACTCGACGCCCGCGTTCTCGAGTGCACGGACGACTGACTCGGCACCCGTCGTGACGGGGTCGGTCGTCTCCTCGGACGCGGCATCGGTTGCCGTGGTGTCCGCAGTCGCTGCATCCGGTGTGGCGCTGTCGGTGATCTGGTCGTCGTCCTGTTCGTCCTCGGCTGGTGTGACCTTTGCTGCGCGTTCGCTCATCGATTACCTCCCGCCGGTGTGCGGCGATCGGGTGGTGTACGGTAGTGTGTCATCTGGTGGATTGCTGATCGCTCGGAGAACGATGCGGATGCCGGTCCGGAGCTGCGAGGTACTGAAGATGGGGCTAGAACGCCCCTACAATACGAATCGGAGCGAGCGCGCTGGTGTCGACTGTGCGAACACGAGCCGACAGGGAAGCGCGAACCGTCATTACTGGTTACGTAGCTCTCTCGAGGGTGATAATCCTTACGAGTCGCATCAGTTAGCTGGACCGAACGCGATAGCCGGGGCTCGCGGCTGGTGGCAAACGGGGAGGACATCCCTCAGACGCGCACCTCCTCTTCCTCGGACTGGCGTTCGACGCCAGCCTCCTTGGCGAAGCGCTCCAAGACGTCGACCGTGACGCGGCGCTTCTCGGCCCCGTAATCTTTGACGCGGCGGGTGACTGCGCGTACCTGCTCGTCGGTGGGATCGAAGCCACACTCGACGAGTCGTTCGCGAACCGAGTGGGTCCCGGTGTGTTTCCCCATGACCAGCTTGCGCTCGGCACCGATCATTTCGGGGGTCATCACGCCGGGTTCGAAGGTGTCGGAGTTTTCGATGACGCCGGCAGCGTGGATACCGCTTTCGTGGGAGAAGGCGTTGTCGCCGACGACGGGCTTGTTGCCCGGCGTCCCCATGCCGCTTTTCTCCTCGACGACTTCGGAGAGTTCGGTGATGCGCGTCGTGTCGATCCCCGTATCGGTCTGGTAGAGCGACTCGACGGCCATCACGTACTCCTCGTAGGCGGCGTTACCGGCGCGTTCGCCGATGGAATTGACTGACACCTGGGCCTGGTCTGCGCCCGCTTCGATGCCGGCCAAGGCGTTCGCGGTGGCCAGCCCGAAGTCGTCGTGGGCGTGGACGTCGATCCGGGCGTCGGTGTGGGCCAGAACCTTCTCGATCATGGCCTTGAATCGGGTCGGTGTAGCGACGCCGGTGGTGTCGGGAATGTTGATCCAGTCGGTTCCAGCCTCGGTGACCGCCTCGATGACCTCGATCAGGAACTGTTCGTCGGTTCGCGTCGCATCCATCGGCGAGAACATGCAGGTTGCGCCCGCCTCGGTGATGCGTTCGACCGACTCGACTGCGCGTTCTACGACCTCCTCACGGGTGGCGTGCATCGAATCCTCGATCTGGACGTCGCTGGTGGACACGAACGTGTGCACCATCTCGACGCCGGAATCGAGCGCCGCTTCGATGTCCTTGTCGACGACGCGGGCTAAGCCACAGGTCGTCGAACTGGTTGCCGAAGCGATGTCACGAACGGCCTCGAACTCGGCGTCCGAGTTGACGGGGAATCCGGCCTCGATGACGTGGGTTCCCATCTCGTCCAAGATGGACGCGATCTGCCGTTTATCGTCGTAAGAGAACGAAGTGCCGGGCGACTGCTCGCCGTCCCGGAGGGTCGTATCGAAGACACGTGCTGACTCTATTTCGTCAGTGGAATCTAACGTGCCCTGGAAGAACTCGACCCCCCTGACTGTTGTCAGAGGATGGGCTGTCTTGTGAAGACATTGTATCTGAATCCCAGGTGCGACGACATATATAAAACTACCGCTGTCACCGACGGTGATCGACGATCGATACCATCACAATCGTTTATTGAGTTCCGAAAACCGCACGACAGCGTCGACCTATTATTCGACCATATCACCTAATACTGTATAGCGCGAGCCCACCAACCGGAGCACTTCTCGAGCAATGGCCACGAACTCTTCCCCGTTTGGCCCGATCGAACTCGCTCGAGCGCTCGCGCGCGCTCGCTGATGGACGTTCGGTCGGAATCGGCTGGCGGGGAACGCCAGTACTGTGACGATCGCCTCATCTCGATCGATTGCAGCCACGAACGTCCATCACGTGACCGCGATTGCTGGCGTTACCCTTCTTATGCCTGGACGTGATAGAAGTGGCCGCATGACAACCGACGAGATCACCGACCTGCTGACGAAGGCGTATATCGACGAGCTCGAGACCGTAATGAACTACCGGACGAACGCGATCGTCCTCGACGGGATCCACGCCGAGGAAGTCAAAGAGAGCCTCGAGGCGGATATCCAAGAGGAACTCGACCACGCGCGGATCCTCGGCGAGCGCCTGAAACAGCTCGACGAGTCCCCGCCGGGCTCGGAGGCGTTCGAGGCCAACCAGCACAGCCTCCAGCCGCCCGAAGACACGACTGACGTCCAGTCAGTCATCGAGGGCGTCCTCGAGGCCGAGGAGGCCGCTATCGAGCTTTATGGATCGCTGATCGAGGCGGCCGACGACGCGAACGATCCCGTCACCGAAGACGTGGCGGTGACGATCCTCGCCGACGAGGAAGCCCACCGCACCGAGTTCCGCGGGTTCCAGAAAGAGTTCCCGATGAATTGAGACGGTCTGCTGTCACGATGTGCCAGCGGAACCGCGACCACCCTGCGGTCCCAGGCACTGACTGACAGGAGTCCGTCTGAGCATCCGCGAACGAGCAAAGCGAGTGAGCGTCGCGTAACAGGTTGGGGGCGAACGTTTTTCTCATCGCGGTTCGACGCACCCGGTATGAGCGATTTCGACCTCGACCTTCGAACCGTCGAGGAACACATCGACGACGAACTCGAGATCGAAGGCAGCATCGTCCTCGGCGTTCTCAATGGGGAGACACCCGCTGAAGAGTGGCTCGAGGCGATCTCGAAGGGGAACGTGCTCGTCCTCAACGTCGAGGGGAACGTCAACGAACTGGCGTCGGGGTTCGCACGCGACGTCAGGGAATCGGGCGGGAACCTCGTTCACTTCCGTGGCTTTCTGCTCGTGACGCCACCGGGTGTAGACGTGAGTACAGACCGGCTCTAATCGCGGTGGGATTAGCGGGTCGCCTCGAGTTCGTCGAACAGCGAACACACACGGCGCTCGATCTCGTCACGGATCGTCGCGACCGCTGCCGGTGATTTCCCGTCCGGGTCCTCGAGAGCCCAGTCGCGGTTCTCGCCAGCCCAACTGGCCGGGCAGACGTCGGAAGCTGAACAGCCCATCGTGATGACGTAGTCGCTCGCCTGAAGGTCCTCGAACGTGACCTCTCGTGGCGTCCGATCGGCGATGTCGATGTCTGTGTCGGCCATCGTGTCGACGACCTCGTCGTGGACGTGGTCGGCGGGTCGCGTGCCGCCGGTGATGAGGTCGATTTCGTCGGCGAGGTCGCGCGCCTCGAGTTCCTGCTGAGCGAACGCGTAGGCCATCTGTGACCGGCCTGCGTTCTGGACACAGACGAAGGCGATACGAGTCGAGTCGGTGGAATCGGTGTGTGAAGTCATTAGGTATCAGTCGTCATCAGGGGTCGATTTTGGGGATGATGGCTCGAGGCGGCCAGTGGTGGCACCACTCCAGTCGAAGCGCCGCTGGAAGTACAGCGCGACGTTGACCAGCGCGAGCAGGACGGGGACCTCGATCAGTGGGCCGACGACAGTCGTGAAGGCGACGCCGGAGCCGACGCCGAAGACCGCGACCGCGACCGCGATCGCGAGCTCGAAGTTGTTCGAGGCGGCGGTAAAGCCGATCGCGGTCGTCGTCGAGTAATCCGCACCGATTCCTCTGCCCATCCCGAAGCTCACGAGGAACATGACGACGAAGTAGATCGTCAGCGGGACGGCGATCAGGAGGACGTCACCGGGCGAGGCGACGATGGCCTCTCCCTGGGTCGCGAACATCACGATGACGGTAAACAGGAGCGCGACCAGCGTCACGGGATCGATTTTCGGGACGAACTCCTCGTCGTACCACGCCTCGCCTTTGGTTCGCGTGCCGACGTACCGAGTGAGGAAGCCGCCGGCGAAGGGAATACCGAGGAAGATGACGATCGCCCTGAACACCTGTGTTGGCGTCACGTTGAACGTCTCGATGCCAGCGACGAGCGTCTCCATGCCAAGGAGTGGCGGGAGAAACAGGCCGAAGAACCAGACGTAGACGCCGTAGGTGACGATCTGGAAGAGACTGTTGAAGGCGACCAGCCCGGTGACGTACTCGGTCGAGCCGTCGGCGAGTTCGTTCCAGACGAGCACCATCGCGATACACCGGGCCATCCCGATGAAGACGAGTCCGAGGAAGTACTCCGGGCGCGCGGGAAGCCCGGGAACGAGTCCGCTGAAGAAGACGACCGCGAGCCCGAACATCAGCGTCGGGCCGATGAGCCAGTTTTGAACGAGGCTCAATCCGAGCACGCGCCAGTTGCGAAAGACGGTCGGGAGTCGCGAGTAGTCCGCTTTCGCCAGTGGCGGATACATCATCGCGATCAGGCCGATCTGGACGAGGTGGAAGTCTTGAATCGGCTGCGTGACCGACGGCGCGACGAAACCGAGTCCCACGCCGATGGCCATCGCGCCGAAAATCCAGACGGTGAGGTACTTATCGAGGAAGTCCATCGACCGCGGGTCACCACAGCTCTCGCAGCCACAGTTTGGTCCGTGTTCGTGTCCGTCGGCGTTACTCATTCGTGAACACTCCGTCCAACAGCGTCAGGATCGCAACCGCGCCGTTCGAGGCACGATACTTCCGCCAGCGACCGTCCTTCCGGCGTGTCACCAGCCCGGCCTCGATTAGCTCCGAGAGTGCGTGACTGATGGCACTCTCGCTCGTATCGATCATCGCATTCAGTTCACAGACACAGAGTTCACCGTCGGCGGCGACGAGCAGCCGAACGAGCTTGTACCGTGTTTCGTTCGCAAGCGCTGCCAGCACGTCGAGATCCGAGTCGATCCGCTCGGTCGAGAGCACCGCTTCGAGCGTATCGAGTTCGTCGAGTCGCTGATCGACGTCCTCGGGACGACAGTCCTCGAGTTCGTCCTCGAGGTATCGCTGGAGTCGTTGTGTCGCTGTTGCCATCACCCTCAATTGAGAGTCTTTTCAATTAACAGTTCCGACCGGAAGTCATCAGTGTCAGTCCGATCGCCGTTTGCGATTGCGTAACAGACTTGCACGTGGCCCCCAACACTCCTATATGTGAGCGGTTCCTCAATTAGGATGTGCAACAGTCGAACATCAATCAGCAACAGTTGTCGTCTCGTGCAAGCGTCTCGAGTCGCAAACAGCGTGCCGGGACGGCGTTTACCGGCGGCTACGGCACGAAGGCTGGGAGTTCTGATCTCCTGTTTCTGGAGGGGCAACTCCCGGCTGAGGACGGCGTGGTCGACGGCGATCAGCCAGCGGCGGAACAGATGAACCGCGCGCTCTCGAACCTCGAGACGGCACTCGAAGAACAGGGCCGAACGCTCGACGACGTGCTCAAGATGACGGTGTATCTCACCGACCTCGAGCAGTACGACGCGGTCAACGAGGTCTATCGTGAGGCATTCGGCGAGCAGCTCCCAGCGCGCGCCGTCGTCGGTGTTTCGGAGTTACTTGGCGGTGCCAGCGTTCAGCTCGACGCGGTTGCGGCGATCGAGTAAGGGTTTTGTTCTTGAATGTTTCTCGTGAGATAGCTGAATGCTATCCGAGAAACAGTGTATCGAAGTAAGTCACCCGTGTAGACGGTGTTGATACCCACATCGATATTTCTCGATTCAATCGAAGCTCGACTCGAGTCCAGTCGCACCCGGTCTGAACCCGATTGATTCAGATATATGCTTGCATTCATCGGACGTATCACCTCTTATTCTCTCGAATAAGCCTGATATCCACAATATTTTGTCTTTTCCGAACTGGTAATACACCCCGGCTCGAGGATCAACGCTGAGCAAGGCCCGCTCGAACAGATCGGGTTTTATCGAAACGTACTAATACCGGACCGGACTTTATCGATATGTATGGCAGATCCAATGGTCGACAAGACCGTGGATGCGCAGGCTGGAACAGGTTTGACGGCAGATGACTCCCAGATTTGGAGCGTCGAAATCGAAAAAACCGGAGGCAACCGATGAAAATCATCGTTTATGGACCGGGCGATTGCAGCAACTGCTCGCGGCTCAAAGAGAAAGCCCAGAACGTCGTCGACGAAAACGGATTCGACGCCGACGTAGAGAAAGAAGGGGACATGGCGAAGCTGGCAGAGAAAGGCATCATGTCCACGCCTGGCTTCGAGATCGACGGCGAAATGGTCTTCAGCGGGTCGAATCCGCCTGAAGACCAGTTACAGGAGCTCATCGAGGAACGGTTGTAAGAAACTATGGTTTTTCAACAGATAGCCACGTACGTAGTCGATGCTCTCGGACTCACGGGGTCGCTGAGAGCGGCGGCTCATTTCTGGATCTACGACACGCTGAAAATCCTCTCGATACTCATCGTCGTGATTTTCGGCGTGACGTACCTCCGAACGTACTTTCCACCGGAGAAGATCAGGGACTATCTCGAAGGGAAGCGAGCAATAACGGGGTACGCACTCGCTGCGTTGCTCGGAATCGTCTCCCCGTTTTGCTCCTGTTCGACGATCCCGATATTCCTCGGTATGGTCGGTGCGGGAATCCCGTTCGGGATCACGATTACGTTCCTCGCCGTCTCACCGATGATCAACGAGGCTGCGCTCGTCGTGTTGCCGGGCGTCGTCGGATTCAAACTGACAGCACTGTATGCGGTGAGCGGAATCGTGATCGGGATGTCCAGCGGCTACACCCTCAATAAACTGGGTTTCGACAGATACATCGAGGAGTTCAATTTCGGCGACTCGGATGTCGAAATCGATGAACCCTCGAGAAGAGAGCGTGCCAGAGAGGCGTACGTCGAGGCAAAAGACATCATCGTCGAAATCGTGCCATACGTTATCGTCGGCGTCGGAGCGGGTGCAGCTATCCACGGCTACCTGCCCGGCGAACTGGTAACACAGTATCTGTCGGGACCGCTCGGCGTCTTCGGCGCGGTCGCCGTCGGCGTCCCAATGTATACCGACATCCTCGGCGTCATACCGGTCGTCGAATCGCTGATCGGAAAAGGACTGCCGGTTGGGACGGGTCTGGCGTTCATGATGTCGGTCGCCGCACTCTCGTTCCCGCAGTTCATGATCCTGAACAAAGTGATGAAGAAGGAACTGATCGCGGCATATGCGACCACACTGGCGGCAGGTATCTTGACCATTGGCTTGCTCTTCAATCTACTACTCTAAATTCGCAGGTGGCTGTTCACAGTGAGCCGCCTCGGGGTCAAGTGGTTCGAGAGAGCGAAGTTCTCTCGTCATCACGAGACGGCAAAGCCGTCTCGGACGACCCCGAGGCACTCGGCCTGCCCTGCCTGTAGAATAGAGCGATTCATCCGATATTGCACCCGGCAGTACGTTCCGAGATCGCCATCTCGTATCGGGAATCCCTGAATTGAAAAGACAACGTTCAATACTGGGATGAGCAACATTCAGCCCATATGCCCCCTCTCTGATCGAAAGCTTTAGTATTAAAACGACCTTTATCGATATGTATGGCTAATTCGCTGTTCGGCAAAATTGCGGCTGCATTGGCCGGCGCAGGATCGACTGACGATGGAGAGCACTAAGCAACGATGAGTGACTCAGTACCCGAATCGACGCGGCAGACGCTGGATCGACTTTACGAGGACCCCGAAAACCGACTGACGTCGCTGTTCGAACTCGCACCGGACGACGAACAGGTGGACGCACAGCTTGGTGTGTTCAAAGCGCTGGCAAACGAACACCGGATCCGGATCCTCGAGGCGCTCAAAGAAGGCGAACTGTGTGCGTGTGAGTTACAAGTCGTCCTCGACGCGCCCCAGTCGACGGTGGCGAGTCATTTGCGAGAGCTCAAAGACGCAGGGCTGGTCAAGACGCGACGCCAAGGCAAGTGGACCTACTACCGGATCGGCGACACCGCTGCACTGCAGTTACTCGAGATTGCACACGCGCTCGCTGAGGGAGAATAACGTTTACATCCGGACTCGAGGCAGCGCTCGTCGGCTCGGAGCACTCCTTCTTGCAGCTCGTGTAAGACGGACGGCTATTTCTCCTTGTATACGGGCCAACGAAGCCGGATTCCGCGCGCGCGGAGCGCCCATCTGAGTTCGGCGCATCCCCAGAGCAGCGCCGTCGCAAGGCCGACGGTCACCGGTCCGAGGGCGGACGGCCCCAGCCACGACGGGCTGGCGTAGACGACGAACGTGACGACGTGAGACGGAACGAGCGACCGGGCCCGATCGACGATCGGATCGAAGACGCCGAGATCGATGTTCTGCCTCCCTCCGTCGTCAGCGCCGCTCGTCTGCGACTCGAGTCCGAGCACCGCTGCGCTCTGTCCACCGGTGCTCTCGTCGCCGGTCTCGAGGCGTTCGGCATCGTAGGGGTGGGGCACCTCGAGTTGCCAGACGATGTCGCCGCTCTGGTTGACCTCGAGGACACGCTCGCCACCGGTATCGGTGACGAGCGTGTTGCCGTTGGGCAGCCGGTCGGCGTCGCGGGGCCACTGCATCCGGTCGTCGGACCAGACCCAGCTCCGGTTCCAATCTCCGTTGTCGCGCTGAAATTCCTGGACGCGACCGTTTTCCGAGTCCGCGACGACGACAGCAGGGCCGCCACGCGACTCGGGGATATAGTCCGGATTGTGCTGCTCGTTGAGAATCGCGTACTCGTCTTCCGCACCGAGCGTCCAGTCGTCGACCAGCCCAGTCTCGGGCTCGATGAAGACGACCTGATCCTGGTTGCGGAGACTGGCCATCACGCGCCCGTCTGCAAGGACCTCGACGTCGTTGAGGTGGACCCAGTTGCCCGGGTAGGAGCCGCCACCCTCAACGGGAAAGTCACTCTGGGCATCCCAAGTCCACTCGATCATCCCTGTCTCAGTGTCGACCATGAACACCTGATCGGCGGCGATGTCGGCGACGACGATATGCCGGTCGTCGAGCCGGTCGGCGTCGTGCCACTCGCCGGCGGTTTCCCGGTAGACGTACTGGGCGTAGACCTCGGTCACCTCGCCTGTCGAGAGGTTCGCCCGTTCGATGACGTTGCGCGCACAGGGCGGGTCCTGACAGCGAGAGCTGTCGGCATACAGCGTGTCCGTCGCGGCGTACTCGACGGTCATCGACTCGTTTTCGACGGGATCGACGTCGTAGTACTTCGTGTGCGTATAGTTGGCGTAGATTCGGCTTCCGTTGGGCGCGTACGCGAGGATGTTACCGGCCCGTCCCGACTGCGTGATGACGGTGTGGTTATCGGTTGGGGGCGCGTCAGCGGGTGCATCCGTCCGTTCGCTCGCAGACTCGCCAGCTGCGCTGAAGACGATTCCCGCAGCGCACGCGATGAGTATCGTGAGGAAAACGATCCGAACGTGGTTTCGAGTGAGTCGGTCAGTTGCTGCCGCGACTGTCGATCGAACCATTCGTGTTTCGCCGTCTATCGCCCTTCCACGAGGACGGTAATAGGGCTGCGGGCACGTTCACGGCGCGAGGAACGTCAGGACGTGACCGTCCGGATCGCGAACGACGACCTCGTCGTCGGCCTCTCGATCGACTACCTGAACGCGATCATGGACTGTCTCGAGCGCCGCCTTCGGCTCATCCGTCTCGAACCCGAGGTCGACGTGGACGCCGCCGCGGGCGTCGGCGAGTCCCAGATGGGGTTCCCAGAGTTCGAGCGCCATCGGCCCGTGGAGTCGCACCCGCGTGCGGTCGTCGCCCTCGTCGACGGTCTCGAATCCCAGGTCCTCGTAGAAGTCACGCGAACGATCGAGGTCTTCGACCTCGAGGACGACCTCGAAGATCCCATCGATGCCGGGACCGGCCACGTCCTGCTGGCCGAGTTCGACGCAGTTGCCGTCCGGGTCGTACAGGTACAGCGACCGCGCGGGGCCGAACTGCGCCTCCTCGAGATCATGGCTCTCAGAGAGGCGATTCCACCAGTCGTCGTACTCGACCGCGGGGATCGAGAACGCGTAGTGAGTATGGAGACCACCCCGGGGGAGTCCGCTCGGTCGTCGAAGCACGAGGTCGGTCTCGCCAGCTGTGGCAACGAGTTCGTCGTCCTCGCGCTCGTGGACGGACAGTCCCAGTGTCTCTTCGTAGAACGCCCGCGCCGGCTCGAGATATTTGACCTCGAGTGCCAGCCAGGAAAGCCCCGTTAGCATGACGCAGGCTACTCGAAGGAGGGATAAAGAATCGTCGGCGGTCTGCGATCGAACTGGACGATTCGATGGTTGGACGAACATTCGATCGATGGACGCGAAACGGTGACATCCTCCTCGCGGTAAACGGCGAGGCTTCCCGTACCGCAGGTGGGATATTTGCTGGTCTACGACACGACCTGTTCTCTCGTCTGAAACGTCCCGCTCTCGCGGTCGAACAGGTGTACCGATGGCTGTGCCACACAGCCGTTACTCCTATCCTCACCGTGAGGACTCGGAGTTATCTTCTGGCGCATATTCTCCGCCCCGTTACAATCGGCGTTCCCGACCAATACACACGATGAACAGACATACAAGCCCCGTTCCACGCGGTTTGACCTCGTGTCGTCACCACACCGTGAACACGTCTTCGAGGTGTCCCACTCGTTCTCTTTCAGCACCTCAACGCCACGAATCTCCCCCTTGTACGCGAGGTACTGGTAGATACGGTCAAACGCCCACGAGTGCAACTTTTTGTTTCCCGTCTTGCCCCAGTCGGACTCGCGCACGTCTTCAGGCCAGCTCACCGCGAGCGTACCAACACCGCGTTCGACACACTCCGTGATGATCGTGTCCGTAAGCGTGTGGTAGAAGTGTGTTTCACGGTCTGTGAGTTTCCTGCGTGCCCGCATCGACTTCTCCGAGGGGCCGTTCTCACCCTCAGTGTCGTACTCTGCTCGGGTGAAGTAGTGCTTGTCCTGTTTGAGCGAGTTGCCGGGGTACAGGATGTACTCGTCGGGGAATGCGACTGTGGCGATGTTCTTGATACCGAGATCGATACCGGCCACTTCGTTGCCTGCTGAGTCGTTGGTTTCGAGTTCGACTTTGCAGACGAAGCGCAGTTCCCACTCGTCGCCATTCCAGACGGCTCGCACGTTCTGCACCTTGTTGACTTCTGAAAGGTCAACGTCGGGGCGGGTCTGGTACTCGCAGAGCAGGAAGTCCGACCAGTGTTCTTTCAGGTTCTTGCCCTTTGAGAGTCGGACGCGGTCGTGTTCGGGGTCGTGTTTGAAGCCGTCTGCTTTGAACGTGACCGTACTCTTGGGTCGAGTGTCGCCGTATTTACGGTAGCCGGGAGGATTCGCCTCGTCAAACTTGTGTCGCAGGTCGAACCATGACTGGAAAGCGTCGGAAAGTTCTTCGATGACTTTCTGACTGGATTGTGCGTTCAGGTCTTTCCAGCACGACTGGTTCTTCATGTACGCTTTGAGCGTTCCTTCGTCTGGTATTTCGCCAGCTTCATCCCAGATGCGGTCTGCTGTCCAGCGTGCGACGTTCCAGATTTTCGAGGCGGAATCACCGAGCGAATCGAGGCCATCGCAGACCTGTTGCTGGTTCTGGATGGAACCAACATAGGTTCGAGTGGCCTTAACCGCCATACATAGCCTATGTAGACAAACCTACTTAATCATTCAGATTAACGTTGAATATCCGGTCTGTTATTGAGCGGTGGATTCCGTAGGTGAGTGACGCGATTCACGCCCGCCGTGAACAGTAGACGCCGAACCTAATTTACGACACTGCTGGTAGGTTGTCTATGGTGAAGACAACCGAAGCAAAACAGGTCTGTCAAGCTGCATCAGCCCTTCTTTATCCAGAACTTGACTTTGAGATCAAACCCTGTGGGATGTACACGAGAGAGGACTTCGAGAAAGTCCTCTCTCGTATCGCTTTTGAGCAGGAATTCGCCAACACAGGCGGAAAACACACCAGTTGAACCAAGATAAGCCGGTTGACGTCACATCCACAGCTCGAAATCCACTTGCAAAATCGCTTCTCTACCACCTACGGAATCTGGACGCGGACGCCATCGACGATCAGTTCGATGGCGTCCGCGACGATCTCTTCGAAGTTCTTCGGAAACGTCGGCTGTTACCAAGCTGTGTCGACGTTGCGATCGACCTTCACGAATGGCGATTCTATGGCTCAGCCGAGACAGACCACGTTCTCATCACCTATCCCGACCAGGGAACCACTCGGACGTATTGCTTTGCGACACTGTGTATCGTGGCACCTGGAACACGGTTTACGCTTGCAGTGCTCCCGCTCGAAGAGAACGGCTTCCGCGCTAGAGTGGTCTGCGTCACTTCTGAATCTTGGCTACGCCTTACGCTGTTCGAATCCGGTGACCCGAGCGAATGCTTCCGAAACGAGTATTCAAACCAAACCCCGATCACTCAAGCGCGAAGCCGTTCGAACCCTGTTAGAGACTGCCCAGAAGTATGTCTCGCTCAGACACGTCTATCTTGACCGCGGCTTCTATCAGGTTCACGTTGTCGCGGAACTGGAACAACTTGGTGTCGATTACATCGTTCGTGCGCGTCCAAGCAAAGGCATGAAAGACCGTCTCAGCGTCGGTGCTGAGACGGTCGTCGATGACTATCTCATGCAACGAAAGCGAAAACCGACTGCGTCGGTGGCTGTAACAGTCTTTGCTGTCCCACACCGCTCGAAAGAGGATGAACACGTGTGGTTTGTCACAAACCGAGAGATAGCGCCTGATGCACCACGAGCGTACGCGGCGGCATTCCGCCGCTGGGGGATCGAAACATCATACCGACAGATCGGTGACTTTCTTCCGAGAACGTCATCGCCGACGTTCTCGGTGCGGTTGTTCTACTTTCTGTTTGCAGTCGCGCTGTACAACCTCTGGGTTCTAGCGAACGTCCTCGTCACCGGTGGCACAATTCCTGGGAAGCCACCACTCTCGACGAAGATCTTCCGTGAATTCGTGCTTCCAACTGACTACGGGTAGAATTCCACTCCAGACGACCGAGCTAATCGGTTAGGAAGCAATCACTGAGTGATAACGCTTCGGAGCGCCGTTCGACGGCGCTCCTTCGCTTTCTCAATCGGTCCTCCACTCTCTGGACCGATTGATACCGACACGGATAGTAACGAAAGAATTAATTTCAGCTTGTTCTATACCTCGGTTCGGCAACGACTGTGAACGGCGGGGGATTCTCTCGCTGGTTAAAGATAGCCGACGGCGACGACGGCCATGCGCCGGTCGCGTTCCCGTCGCCACGCCAACGCGCTGAGCGTCGCCAGCGCCGCGCCGAGCACGAAGATCCCGAAACTGATCGTCTGCTCGAGTTGCTGGGCGAGCGTCAGCGCAACGACTGTCGCGACGATGTCCGGAATCAGTGCTGGCATTCGATATAGCTCGACCGAGGTGTCGGCAGAGAAAAAGGATTGTCGTCCAACCGTCGAATCCCATCGGCAAGATGCCCAACGTCGCGTCGGCAGATATGGTGTCGCTGCCAGCCGGCTGCCATCCCTGCGATGGGATTTTATCATTACTGCGTTCATAGACAGTGGCATGGCCTTTCGTGTCGACGAGCGTGCAACCGACTTCCGAGAGATCGACCGCTTCGAGGGTGGTGTCGGCTGGCTCGCCCATCCCGACGAACGAATGCAACGTGCTAGCCACGCCCTCGCGATCGACGGCGAGGTCTGGGTGATCGATCCTGTCGACGCTGAGGGACTCGACGAGCTGTTCGCCGAGTTCGGAGACGTGACCGGCGTCGTCGTCACGCTGGATCGACACAAACGCGACGCCGCTGCTATCGCGAGGCGTCATCGCGTCCCCGTCTACCTGCCCGAGTTCTTTGATGGCGTAACCGACGACATCGACACTGCGGTCGCCCGCTTCAGTGACGAACTCTCGGATACCGGGATCCGTGCACTTACCGTCGTCGACAGCCGCTTCTGGCAGGAAGTTGCCCTCTACAATCCAGCCGACAGAACGCTTGTCATCCCCGAAACGGTCGGGACCGTCGACTACTTCCTGGCTGGCGACGAGCGACTCGGCGTGCATCCGATGTTGCGACTGAATCCGCCACGAGCGGCGTTTCGTGGCATCCGACCCGAGCGTGTCCTCGTCGGCCACGGTGCCGGCGTAATGGACGGTGCTGCGCACGCGCTCGAGGACGCATTCAAGAGTTCTCGTCGGCGAGCCCCCCGGCTGTACACCGAGGCAGCCTGGGACTTCCTGCCGATCTGAGAGCGGTGATGTCGAGTCGACCTAACTGCTGGAGGGCATAAATCTAATTACCTCCCACCCAAAGCTGACCTGTGGTCTACGTCACCCGTGCGCTCGTCGACGTGTTGCTGGACCTGGCCAGCGACGCGGATCCCGACGACGTGACGACCGGCGTCTCGGTTACGATGGCCGACGAACTCGAGGGTGCGGACGGCCTCGATCCCGAGACGCCGGTCTTTACGGACTTCTTTCTGCCCGATCCTGGCAACTCCGTCAACGCCGTCTTCGGCGTCGATCTCTCGATGCCTGCCCGACAGGCACAGGGCCGGTTTATTTCCCATCCGGTCGGCGAACTCGAGGTGACTCGACGCGACGACCTCGCCGAAATCGTCTTCGTCGCCGTCCCGCCTTGGGGGACTGACGAGCGGTCGTTCGCCGCGTTCGACCGCAGCGGCAAGCGCCAGCCCCTTGAGATCGTCGACGCCGCGCCGCCGGACCAGTCGCTGACGGACTGACGTGCGCTGACGGATTCGTGGCCGGCGCTACGAAACAGGTATGCGTTCAAAAAACGGCTGTGAGTTGTTGCGTATCACCCGGTCGGGAGCGGGAACTCGTCGTCGCCGATGATCCGATCGATGATGCCGCCGGGGCTCCGGTCTCGGCCATCGTCGGTCTCGTCGTCGGATGGGAAGTCCGGAACGTGTGGCATGTCTACTCCCCTAAGAGGGTACGCTCTCGAGACCGAAAAGCGCTGTTCCCGTGTTGCACCAGCCGGTAGCTGGCTCGCGGGCTGATTGGTCCGGTTACTCGAGATAGCCCAGCCCGCGGAGCTGTTCAGTGATCTCTTCGAACTCGGCTTCGGTGAGTTCGCCCTCCTTCTGGTGCTGGATGACGATGCTCCGCAGCAGGAACCGGACGAGATCGCTCGTGCTCTGGAAGCTCGTCCCCTCGATGGTCTCCTCGACGCGGTCGGCCAGGTCCTTCGGGATCGACACCGTGGTGTATTCGGTCATACGCCATACTCCGTCGCGGGCCCCAAATGCGTGTCGACAGCGCTATCGATCGCGCGTGCGCACCGCGCGCTTGTGGCCCTCTATGATAGTTGATCACAGCTCCCGTCCAATAGCGATCGTCGACCGTCTCCACAGGCATTTTTATATTCGGCTCCGTAGCGAGAGATAAGGCATGGGAGTCCGGCCACCATCGAGCGGAGACGACGAGAAACCCGACAGTATCGAGTTCGGCATCGCTGCCGTCGACGCTCACCTCAAGGACGCTGATCTGTCCTTTCCGGCCACGAAAGACGACGTCAGAGCCGAACTCGGCCACGAGCACATCCCCTACGACGTCCACGGGAGCGACGTTGCTCTGGGCGAAATACTCGACGACGTCCCGACGGACCGCTTTGACTCCCGACAAGAGCTGTTGAACGCACTCCACGAGCCGTTCGAGGAGTACCGACGGAACCGCTCGGGCAGCGTCGTTTCGCAGGTCCGGTCGCTGTTGCCGTTCTGATCGCACGGGGCACTGTTCCTGTTGTCGTCCGCTACGTCACTGTGGTAGCGGTCCAGTCGATCGAGTGAAAATTATCTTACTTGTTTCGCTCGTCTCGAGCGATTCGCTCCAAGCGACGGCGCTGTTCGCGATGGAGGGTCACGAGCATGTCCGATAGGACGCCGAACATAAGCAACTGGACGCCGAGGATGATCGCGGCTGCCGAGACCACTGCCAAGACCTCGTGGCTCTGTGTGTACTGAATCCACTCCCAGAGTACGTAGGCTGCAATGAGGACACCAGAGGCGATGCCGCCGACGCCGAGACTGCCGAAGTAGAACAGCGGGTTATTGGTCTTAGCCAGCGAGTACAGCGCGAGCAAGATCGTCCCGCCGTCTTTGACTGGATGGAGGTTGGTCTCGGACTCGTCGGGCCGTGCTCGGTAACTGACCGGGACGACCGTCGTGTCGATCCCATGTTTGACACACTCGACGGCGAGTTCGGTCTCGATGGTAAAGCCGTCCGAATCGAGCGAGAGCCGGCGGAACGAGTCGACGGTAAACGCTCGATACCCCGAGAGGATGTCCTCGTAGTTGGCCCCGTGGATGAATCCGAACGCGCGGTTGATCATCCGGTTGCCAAAGCCGTTCAGCGCCCGCATCGCGTCGTCGTCCATATCGGCAAACCGGTTGCCGATGACGTGTTCGTACCCGCGCGCGAGCGGCTCGATCATCTCGTCGGCGTCAGCTGGGTCGTAGGTCCCATCGCCGTCGAGCATCAACACGTAGGGAACCGTCACATACTCGAGTGCCTCACGGACGGCCTGGCCCTTGCCGCTGCCCGACTGGACCAGCACTTCCGCACCGTGGTCGCGGGCGATCTCGCGGGTGTCGTCCTCGGAGTCGCCGTCGATCACGACGACGTTCGTATAGCCCTGCTCGTAGAAGCCCTCGATCACGTCGCCGATCGTGGCCGCCTCCTCGAGCGTCGGGATGAGCACGCAGACCTCCTCCGGCGAGATTTCGCGGGTTTGCTCGGTTACGGCGACGACGTCGCCGCCGTCCGAGCGGGGGCTCGAGGCCGCGCGAACCGCGTCGTCTTCCATTGGGCATTACTCCCCCACCGAACCGCAAAAGGCTACTGATCGAATAATGACCGCTTTTTATCTGACTCGAGGAAGTCTTTGGCTGCAGATCCTATTCGGAGGAATTCGGGGTTCATCGCGACCTTGAGGTCATTACCGACCGAGATATCGGATTCGGCCTTGAGGATCGGTGCGACGGCTTCTTCAGTCATGACGTGGGAAGACAGAGGAATATAATGCCTGTTTCTCAGGCTGCGTTGTACTCCATCGTTGCGTGCGGGTTCGTACCCGGGTGGGTACCAATTCGTTCCTCGAGGCCCGACTCGTTGATCGGTGTCTCGCAGTGAGGCCTCACAATGTAGTAACTGACCCGTGAGTCATGACCTTGCCCTGAAATATCGTTGCGGACGAGGTCGGACTATGAGAGTTACCGCACTGCATACCCAGGTTTGCGACTGCTGTCGCTATCGGGTATGACGTTCAATAAAAAGAAACCGCGGAAATTGAAGGCCGGCGAAAGCCGGTAGTTCTACAGCTTAGTTCTGACGGCGCAGGGCCAGCATGGCAGCGCCGAGCAGCGCGACGAGAGCAACGCCGACACCGAAGCCGGGCGTACCGTCGTCGGAGCCACCATCGTCAGAGGTGTTGCCGTCGTCGGTGCTACCGTCAGTGCCGTCGGTGCTACCGTCAGTGCCGTCGGTGCTACCGTCAGTGCCGTCGGTGCTACCGTCAGTGCCGTCGGTGCTACCGTCGGTGCCGTCGGTGCTACCGTCGGACTCGCCCTTCTTCTCAGCCTCGTCGACGGTGAGCGTACCGGAGTCGACTTCCTCACCGTCAGCCGTCAGCGTCCACTCGTAGTCGCCAGCGGAGGCGTTCTCGAGGAGGTCCGCTTCGAGCGTGGTCGAGGAACTGGCCTCGAGTGAGACCGTCTCGTCGACGAGGGTCTCGCCGTCGAAGACGAACGTGACGTTCTCGGAGCCGGTCATGTCGTTGGGGTTCTCGACGGTGATCGTCGCGGAGACGTCGTCACCGGCCTTCGGCTCTGCGGGGTCGGTGGTGACGTCGTAGTTGAACGGAGCCGGTTCTTCCGGCTCGTCGGCTTCGACGAGAACAGAGTCCATCGTCGTGTGTTCACTGGTAACGGGGTCCGTCGCACGGAGCGTGAACTCGGTACCAGCAGCCTCTGCGCTGAAGTTGTATTCAGCACCGAAGGCACGGTCCTCGTCGACAACAGCGTCTTCGAACTTCACGAAGGTACCCGCTGCGCGAGCGCGGGTGGTGATTTCCGTGCCAGGTGCGACGGTCGTCGTGCCGGTCACAACAGCGTCAGCCGAGGTGGGGACTTCAGCAGCACTGTCGTCCCACTCGATGATGCGCTCTTCGATGCTGAACTCACTCTCAGCGGATTCATCGCTATCACTGACGTACGGGTTGTCCGTGGATACCGAGAAGTTCGCGTTGAAGTTCTGGGAGTCCTCGAAGTCAGCGGCACTGCCGTCGTACAGGTCGCTTGCTGTAATCGCGTAGATCAGCTGACCTTCAGACTGGTTTGCGCTGATGAGATCCGCGGTGAGATCGTTCTCTCCCTCTCCAGCGTCAGTACTCCAGACCTGCGGTTCTGAGTTCGGCGAGCTGTCCTGCTCCGTCACCGTGAGCGAGACGCTGTCGTGCGAGGTACCGTCGTCGAAGTAGCCGTGGAGGCTCTCCATGTCGACGGTCACGAGAAGCTGATCGCCAGCGGCGATCTGGTCGCTCTCAGTCACAGTTGCGTCTTCGAAGTCACTCACACTTGCGATGTCGCCCTGCGGTGCGGTGTGCGTTGCGACGGCATCCTCGGAGAGCTCCGTGCGCTCCTCGAGCGTCAGGTATGCCGTGTCGTACTCCTGACTCAGGCCGTCAGCCTCCGAGTAGGTGCCACCCAGGTCGAGCTGGTAGTCACCAGCTGCGAGCGGGTCGTCGAGGCCGCCCTTGACAACGTCCTCAACAACAACGTTGGCGTTGTTGTCAGCGGTGAAAGCGGAGTGCGTGTTACCTTCGTCGCTTTCGGCAACTTTGTTAGCGGATGCAGAGTTCACCGAGACAGTGACTTCATCGTCGTTATTCTCGGGCGTGACCTTCAGGACAACTTCATAGTTGACCTCAGATTCGTCACCGATGACGAGGTAAGCGTTATCTGCGTTAGTGAAGTCGACAGTCACGTCTGCAACGTTACTACGCTGCTCGACGAAAGTCGACTGAGTGAAGTCAACCGAAATATCCTCTTCGGTGACGGTAATCGAAGCGCTGGTTTCTGCTGCAGTGTCACCAGCTTCGATGGTGAAGTTGTACTCGCCAGCTTCCAGGCTCTGGAAGTCAGCATCGTGGCTACCACGATCCTGGACGACGACGTAGCCGTCGTCGCTGTGATCGTAGTCGCTGCCTTCCGTAACACCGAAGACATCAACGAGTTCGTCTCCGCTGAGGTCTTCGGAGCTGATGTGGACAGGGAAGCTCGAGCGCGCCGACTCAACGTCGAGCGTCGTTTCCGACGATTCGCCCTCGAGGTTCGTGACGACGCTGCTGTCGAACTCAGCACTCAGATCTTGAATACGAACGTCGAAAGTCAGGTCATCGCTACCACCAGTTTCGAGGTAGTAGGAACCCGACTCGAAGTTGGACGTGTCAATTTCGACATCTCCAGTACCCGAATCTCCGGAGACGTCCACTTCGCGGATCCACGTCGCGTCATCGCTGTCTCCCTGGTAGAGGTCGACAGTTCGATCTTCTTCGTTCAGTGGGCTAACGCCAGTTGCGGTTACAGTCTGTCCTTGATACGCACGGTCACCGTCATTTGCGCTGGCGGTGACTGTGGTCTCTTCGGTATGATTTGCTGCTGCCGAGCCCGCGAACGCTGCGGACATGGCGACAACAGAGAGGACCATAAGCGCGGCCAGGAACACTGCGCGTCCCTTTTCGCGATAGGTTGTGTCGTCTGTCATTTATTATTGTGTTATGTTCGTGTTTCGAATCAGTTAGCAAGCGATTCACCTGGAGTGCGAACCGACCCTGAGCCTTTCCGCCGGGCTAGTTGGTCCGCTCACACCGGGTAGGGGTAATCAGTTCTTTACACAACTCCGTAATAAGCTTTCTGTCTTATACATTACCGAGACAACATATGGAAGTAGTGTATTACCGCAGGACGTAAGCCTTATTTTTGGGCAATCGCTACTATGCCTCGTACAATTCAGATTGTATACGCACGCGAAAGGTCAGTCTCAAGCGAAGGCAACAGCGAATCGGTAATAGACTATTACGACGGTCGCCGTCGGTCGTCGGTCGAGCCACAGCCGAACCACACACGAAGACAGGACCGATCGCCATCGGCACGAGCCCCACTACGACGCCGATCGGGCTGGACTGCGATCGGTATTGATGCCCCGTCTGAACTCGAGTTCGATCTACCTGCTCGTCCTCACCGCGAGAACTGGGCATCGCTTCGACCGGTCGCGGGCTCAAATTCGACTTAATCGCCTGCGAATTCGCCCAGGACGGCTCGACGGCCAACTGCGTCGCCCCGCTTTACCGCCACTGACATGGTCACGAGTGTTCCGGACTCCGTGCTCGATCGATCATTGCGGAGATGCCGCTCGAGCGGCTGGCCGAGGTGAAAGGCATTGTTGTTGTCGTGCGGTTCTTAGCAAGTGAAGCCTCGTCATACGTGACGGACGAAGTGATCGACGTCAACGGCAGCATGGATCTGGCGGTCGTCAGCTGTCGGCGTCTGTCGGCCCACGTGTTCTCGATTTCGACTCACGGGCTCTGTGGGCCTGTTCATATCCTTTGTTGCGGTGAGCACACTGCGCCCCACGACTCCCTGTGGTCTTTGGGTACTCCATCCCTTACAGTGCTTGTCTCGGCTGGATTCGCGGAGACCAGTCTCGCCGTTTCGGTCCATCAAGCGGGGAGCTATCGTCTGAGTTAGAGACGGTTCAGCAACGCCTGCTTGTTTTCCACTCGAGTTGCAGTTCCGTGTTCGCTACTGCTCTCGAGTCTGGTCGCCTGGCACCTCAGAATCGTCTCTTGGCTCGAATCCGTCTTGAGCTGGTGCATCCGACGGCGCTTCAGTGTCTTCCGGCGGTGAATGGGGTGTCGGTGGCTCCGGTGGCTCAAAAGCCGCGATGAGGAGACGTATTGGTCGACTTTCGACCACGTCCGTGAGCGAATGGGATGAGCGAAACGCGACAACCGCAAGCACCGCACCGAGGAGATGGCCAACCAACAGCATCGGTGAGAGCGCGCCAGCCAGGGTAACCGCGAGCAGTGACACAAGAGTGACGGTCAGGCCAATAGAACCTGCAATTCGAATCGGCCGCGCGCGAACCGTCTCGGTAGTCGTTCTCACAACGGTTTCGATGCGGGAACTTTCGTATCCATCAGCGAGCACGGCACCGACCGCCTCAAGGAGTCGAATAACCGGCCCGACCGTATAGGTGTCCCGGAGGTCGATCACGATTACATCCGGGTCGGGTTCGGCAGTCAGCCACCGGTAGCAGTACGACGCCCGGACGTACTCAGTCAGGGTGTCTCCGAGCATGCGAAGGCTGCTGGCTTCGAAAGCGGACACAACCTTCGAACGGTTGAGTGCGGTGTCTAACATGCTAGTTCCGCTCGTCAATCGGAACCGATTGGCCACGATGTATCATCTTACCACTGATTTCGTAGTGGTCGGTCCGAATAGGGATTTGAGAGCCGGTTTGGAGTGATTGGCCACCGAACATCTGCGTCCCAGCCCGGTTGAACGTCACGAGGTCGACCTGGAGGTCAACGGCCTTTTGGGACGTATCATTCAGTTCGGTCGTCGTAACGTTAGCCACGGTTGCGACTGTCTGACCGGCAAACTGGTACTCATCACCCGCCTCAATTTCTTCGGCCACCGTCGATGAGGCTCGGGTCTCGATTCCGACGGTCGTCCGCTCGGTTTCGAGGGTTGTGCCCTCGCCCTCGAGTCGTTGGACTGTCCCTTGAAGGGCGTAATCTCCTGTATCAACCGTCATGGTTCCTCCAATCCGAATCGAGCTGTTGTTGAATCGGAACGCCGTCTTGGAGGAGTTGGTTGGCGGATACTCACCCTCGATTTTAGTTCGGACGACTACGTGACCTTTGTTGCCGCCGTTTGTCGGAGAGACGTACACATCGGTGATCGTCAGATTGTGCCCATCGATGGTGCCGGCCGCTTGGTCACCGGTATGAATGGACGTTACGACGTAGTCTGGCTGGACGCCCAGATCGATTGTGGTGTACCGGGTTGCCGGCTGGCTGTCGTTCTCTGGATCATCAGAAGCTGCGGTTTCGTTTCCGTCGCCAAGAACACCGACGACGGCGACACCCGCAACCAACACGGCGAGAACTAAACAGACTGCGAGCGCGTCAACGACATTGACAACGCCGAAGAGGTTCCCCTCGTCGTCGATCAGTGGCATGGATTCCTCCCGATGTTCATACAGAAGAGAGTTAGTTCCTGTCCTATAGATATTGTCATGTCGACGCTTTCCTGATTCTGGTCGCCGGTTGGACTCAGTCTCTTCGAACCACATACCGGTCGATTGCGAGTACGGCCGCCGTAATCGAGACGGCGACTGCCAGAACCACTGGATCGGACGAAACGTACAGGTTCGGCGTGGGATGGCGAGCCCAGGTGATTGGGTACAGCCAGGCGCCGGCGGCTCCGTCGGCGTAGGCTTTGATGCCGTCAATGAAGAGATGTGAGACTGCCCCTGCGAACAGGGCGACGAACGTTCGCCGATGCTGGTTTGTGACGACCATCGATCCGATCCCAGCGAGGATAACAGCGCCACCAAGCGTCGACAGTGCGCCGAAGTCGAAGGGAACGCCGAGGAGTTTCTCGAGCGTACCGTTGGAGACGATTAAGGTGACTCGATTGAGGTCCGGAAGGATTGCGCCGATCATCGTTACGGCAATCCAAGGGGTTGGTATCGGGCGGTACCAACTCAGGATTGTACAGCCCGCGTACGCGAGCAGGACGTGGGTAAGAAGGTCAGCCACGGTGGTGCACCTCCTCGGATTCAGAATCGTGTGTCGTGGTTCTTGGCTTGAAGGCGAGCTTTTCGAAGTCAATCTGCCACTGTCGGAAAAAGTACGCCACTGCTAGTAGGAGGCCGACGACTGAGGTCCCGAGTTTGTACATCGTCGCCGACGGATTGCGGTTGACGACTACTGTTTGATTCGCATGGAGTTCCGTCTCAGACTCGATGACGCCGTAGACCTGCACGACGCCGCCTGGTTCGACTGGCTTTTCGGCGCCGTGGACCTTGAGTTTGGCTGCGACGTTGTCGTTGTCGTCTATGACGTGGATCGTGATTGTATCGGCGTCGACAGTTTGGACTTCACCGAACAGGAGCATGCGCTCACCAACGAATGGTTCAGGTCCCTGTTCTTGGAGTTGATCGCCAGTCGGGTGGGGCCAGTTTTCGTCGTATGTCGCGCCGTAGTGGACACAGAGTCCACCAAGGACGGCGAGTAATAGAGCGACGATTATCCTCCTTTTCTGAAGGTGCATTCGTCATTCATCCCACACGGCGGCTTTTTGACCGTATCGATGCTCGGTTCGGAGCTAATTCGTGATATAGGGTATCTGAATCATAGTATAGGCTGTTTAAAACGGTCGCCGTTACTTTATTGATTTGACCCCCATTGGATCGAACGGTGCCGCCGCACTGCCGACTCCTTCGGGACGTTATATGATCGCGAGACGAAAATTGTAGTTCTGACAGTGAGTATATGATACGTGGCCGCTGGACGGGAGACAAACGCGTCACAGACGTGTTATTCAACACATAAATTTAAATTACGTCACTACATAATTAATACATCCTAACGTAGATTGGCGTTTTAGCGTCTGATTCGGTGTTATAGTGAAAACGGAGATAACCACTCTTCGTAAAAAGTGTGCTGAAACAGCCGAATGCTTGCCGCTCATTGATTGGTGTGTGTGTGTTGAATCAGTCTCTAGATATTGATTCTACAACCGACACAGCAATTTAACCGTACCTCAGTTGTGCGGTTTTCCTTATAGAGATAGTGTCAACATGATTAAGTTACGGTCGCGCCGATATGTAACCATATTATGGAGGACGTAGGTGCGACACAGAGGGTACGATTCTGAGAGGAGAAATCCGCACTATAGTATATTAAAACAATTAGCTCTGCTTCTGCTAGTTATCTACTATTTAGATATCTTCTTGGATGATATTTTTCTTCCCGTCGTTATTGATTGCTACAATATTTGAGTCGTCTGCGCACTCGAATGTGTCACCGACGCTACTTCCACTATTAGCGCCATCATCAGGGTCGTCAGTACATTCAACCGACTGAGTGTTGTCCGACATCGACTGAATAGTCACTTCAACGTCGCCATTAGCATCACCAGTATCCGTGGTACTGACCCCTGCCTGGGCTGGTGCACTCTGATTTCCGCCCATATCGAGCACGA
This sequence comes from Natrinema sp. HArc-T2, assembly GCF_041821085.1. Classification (NCBI taxonomy): domain Archaea; kingdom Methanobacteriati; phylum Methanobacteriota; class Halobacteria; order Halobacteriales; family Natrialbaceae; genus Natrinema; species Natrinema sp. HArc-T2. The sequence continues at coordinate 225,454 of NZ_JBGUAZ010000006.1, forward strand.
AGGCCGCAATCACAGCCGCGAGAATGACTGTGATAGCCACCATCAGGATAACGCCAATGACAGGTGATACTGCACGTTCCTCCTCGTTTCCAATCAGCTTCTGCCGAATCGATTTTCCATCTAACATGGGTATCATTTCATCGGCGGTGAACGGTGAGAAAGCTTTTTAGCTCCCTTCCCAAACGGTGAGGTGCGGATCAAGGGGATTGGAACCAACCCCGCGTCCCCGCTTTCTCGAGCCGTCGTCACCGATGCTAATAGCATGACTGAACCCGCACCATATATATCTAAGGGATAGTGACCATCTCTCGAAAGCGAAGATTTTCAAAACTGATAATCAGCGATCGATAGAAGACCTACAGCGCAGTCTTGAAGCGATGCAGTCTGGCGATTCTCTATCACTCAATTTGTGGGATCGTTACAGAGACGAAGACATGATGTTATCATTATTTTTACGCTTAGTGTCCACCATTACTGTTCGTTGGCCTACACCGGGAGCAGTGAGAGGACAAACTTGGCAGTCGGTCCGAAAAACGAAAACGCGAACACACACATGAGGATAGTTGCGAGTCCGCTCCCCACGCCCAACAAGGCCGCCCCAACGGACGAATTCGTCCGGTCGACCGCTCCGGCAAGACTCCACAGTCCAGTTCCGGCCGTGACGGCCAGACTGAGAAGGGCGATGCCCTGAATCGTCTCGTCAGCGGTGTAGCCGTTCAGCACGACAGCAACAAGGATGAGTTGGCCACCGATGAGGATACTCCCCGCGTACGTAAGACCAAGCCAGAGTGGCCGCTCGGTCACGGTCGCACGGACCCACGAAAGACGGGCAACGCCGTAGACGGCGAGCGGGAACAGCGGATACACGTACCGGACGGTGAGTGCTGCATGGATCGGCAATCGATAGATGTACAGCAGTGTGATTAAGAGAGTATAGATCGCGACGAAAACATCGGCGGCAAAGAGCGGACTAGATCGAAGGCCTGGAGACGTGTTTCTGACGAGTTTGTCGAATACCGTCCGGACGGCAACGATGGGTGTAGCGATCAGTGCGCCTGCAATCGGGAGCGCTTCCAAGAAGGCGACATTGATCGCGAGGCCGGTCGCACCGGACGAGGAAAACTCGAGGTAGCCGCTCCGAACGAACGTGTGGTACAGTCGGTCCGGTTCCTGCCGGACGGCCTCGAGGCCGTGGGAGAGAAACTCCGTGAAGAGCAGCGCTCTGTCGACAGTGCCGAGTAGCGGTCCGGCTGCTGCGCTCACAATGCCCTCGAGAATGGTGTCGACAGTGCTGGTACCACTGCCATCCGAAGTGCTCGTATTACCACCATCCGAAGTGCTGGTACCGTTAGCTCCGGTTCCTGAGCTATCGCTCGCACCAGTCAGATCTTCACTCACGGGAGTGTTCACTGCATCAGCACCGTACCGGTCGAGCATCCGCGGCGGCGTAAACGGATCGCCAGAGATCAAGTAGTTCGTCAGGAAAAACGGCAGCAGCGAACCGAAAAAACCCACTGCAACCGTCGCAAGCGTTCGGACACTGTTTTCTCGAGCAGTGGTGAAATCGGCGATGGCGAGTGCGCCGAGCAGAACGAGCCCTTCAGATGCGTTTAACCAGGCAGTGAGCCCCACTGGAACGTAGGCAATCGCCCTGTATCGCCGGTACGTCGAGATTCGATCGGTCTCTCGGCTTCGGTAGAGGAAAAGCAGCGTGAGCAGTGCGAACAAGGCTGTGAGCACGTGTCGTTTCGGGATCGTCGCCCAGAGCAGAGCGGGTGAGGCGACGCCGCTCGCGATGCCAGCCGCGAGCCCGATGTCGGAAGAATAGATGTGCGAGAAGAGTCGATAGGTGACGAGTGCACAGCCGGCCGCAGCGACGATCGTTGCGAGCTGGAGGGCAGGATATGCGAGATGAGTAAGCGGAAACGGTGTTGCACGTGCCACACTGGCGACGAACGTGATGAGTGCAAGGATACTGCCGATGAGATGGGCTGGCTCGTAGCGATTGATCAGTCGGCCGCCGACGCTGATGGTGGCAAACACCGAAAGACTCCACAGTGCTGCGAGCGCGATGCGGATATCCGCGACTGCGGCAATGGTCTCGAGCACCCAGAGGAACGGAAGCGCGAGGACGATGTGTGCGAAGTTCCGGGGGTATGCTTTGCCGTTGTACTCGGCCATACCGGGCGCTTGAAGCGTCTCGCCATACGTCGGCGTGATAACGTGGAGGTTCCCGTCGCTCAGCGCGACCAGTCCATTGGCGACGACCAGGTTATCGTTGATCGAGAACGTCGTCCGCCAGAGGACCATCGCTGTGCTACACGAGAGCAAAAAGACGAAGACACCGCCATAGTCACCGAATACCAGTCGACCGAGACGGTGGACGATGGCAGCGATTCTCTCTGAATGGTTGCCGAGAGTGTCACGGTATTGTGATCGATAGCTCATTCTGTGACCTCCACTGTGATGTTTTGGCTGGTCACTGGTCGCTCAACGGTATCTCCGTTCTCCAGCCCGTGATAGATCAGGCGCACCTCTGCGTTGTAGTGGTCCTCGTTGATCCGATCCGGGCTGAGAGTGGTTTTCGGGATGGAAAGTTGGACTTTTTCGGAGGATTGGGTGCTCACTGTTGCTGTAGATAACGAAGAGAGACCGAGCGTATCGATACTGATCTCGTAGGTGAGTCTTACACAGCCCTGGACATCGGTTGCCTGCACTGTCGCGTCGGGCACGTCCAGTTTCCAGACTTCCGCCCCGAATTCGGACCGTGTAAAGGTCGCCGATTCGGGGACTGATGATGGTTTGATCGTTGCACTTCCTTCGCTCGAGAGCGCACCACCGTCGCAGGGACTATCGTAAGTCGTGAAATCCACCGGCACAAATGGGCCCGAGGCAAACACCGTCGCAGTGATGACTCCAATGACGATGACCGACACGGCCCGGTGTGTGACCATACTGATTCTCCATATTGAAAGTAAACGAAATAAACATGTTGATGGGAGGCTGTGAAACCTAGGTGGCGGGTGGGTAGGAAGTCTCCATCTTTCCAAACTACTCTCTGCAGCGAAACTCGGCGGTAGAACAATGGAAAAGACGGTGGGCAGACTGAGTCTTCTGTACAGGAGATTCCTTCTCTACGGACAGAAAGTATATACAGATAGTCTAAAATGTCTCAGCTAGAATGCAGACTGCTAGGAAGGGGCGAGATGACGCACACGTGGTGCTCGAGCAATTGACCGATCAGACTTGTTCTTTCTGTGGAGACGGGCTGCTGACATCGGGCGAATATAAGGGCAATCAGGCAATTCTGTGCGAGAGCTGTGACACTCCCACTGTCCAACTGTGGTGACTCGATCGCTGTAGGCGATTGCTCTTGTAGCGGAGATCGATACCAAGGCTGCGCTTCGACGCGAGGAACGCGTTGGTTGCGTCCTCGAGTAGCGATGCCAAAGCCATCAAGACGCGATTGGTACTACTCTCGCGTACGCACTCGAGCAACAAATGAAACTCCGGTACTACGCAGAAGCTGACGTCGGGGTCGATCACCGTCGGACACTCGAGCTCCTCGAGTCGATTCACGAGGACCACGCGATTCCAGTCGAAGTCGTACAGGTCGATCCACAGCGAGCGCCGCCGGAGTTCGTCGGTGAAGCCGAGACCCGGTCACTCGAGGACGCCTGGGGTGATTTCACGTACAACAAGCCACTTCAGAAAGGGCTCGGCGGTGCCCCCTCCAAGCGGTATCGCGACCGAGAGGACATCGTGGGGAACGTCGGCATCGTCGTCGACGACGAGCTCGTGTGGGCAACGGAGTTCTGGGGGACCCACCACGGCTGGGGGAACGTCGACCCGACGGAAACTGCCATTGGCTTTCTCGAGGAAGTCGAGGCGAGGGGGACGCCCACAGTGGCCGAGCGGGTCCCACTTGAAGACTGGTCGTGGTCACCCGACTCGTCCGGTTCCGGTTCCCATTCCGAGTCTCGAGACGGGGACACCACCGACGTGTCCGCCGCCGAGATTCACGAGCCAACCCGCGATGCGATTCGAGATCTTTGTACCGCACAGTCGTTCCAGCGCGGGGTCTCCTATTTCGAAGACGGGCGTATACGGGACCTCACGATTGAGGGATCTGAAGTAACTGCAAAGGTACGGGGGAGCCGGGAATATCGAACAACGGTGGACCTCGCTGCCGAGATCTTCGATGGCTGGTGTTCCTGTCCGTACGACTACGCCGGTGACTGCAAACACATCGTCGCTGTGTTGCTGGCGGTACGAGACCGATACGACGAGCTGGTCGAGCAGTTCCAAGATCAGGGGGAAACGATTCCAGACGAACCATCGAGTACGTCGAAGTCCGGGGCCCTCGAGCAGGCGGGAGCGGGCGACGATCTCGAGTCAGCACTCGAGACCGCGGATGTCGAGACGCTTCAGGGCTTTCTGCGTTCGATCCTCGCCGACAACGAGTCTCTTCGAGAGCGGTTTCTCGCGACAGTCGGCCAGCCGGTCGAGAAGAGTGTCGCCGACTACAAGCGAGATATTGACCGCCGGTTCGAGAACGCCACCAACCGCCGCGGGATCGTCGAGTACGACACCCATCTCGAGTTCACTGACTACGACGACCTCGCAGCGACTTATCGGGAGAACCGTGAGTACGAGCGTGCCCTCGAGATTTACCAGGCTCTGTCGGAGGCGATACGCGAGAATCTGGAACGAATCGATGACAGTGGTGGCCACTACGGTCTCCAACTCGAGTCTGCCATCGATGCCTACGCCGCGTGTCTTTGCGAGGCAGAGTTCGACGCCGAGACGAGGCATGAGCACCTCGAGTATCTTTACGAGCAGTACAGAACTGCTGAGTTCCGTTTTGTCCGTGACTACTACGACGACGCGCTCCGTGAGGTGTGTCCCACAGCTGATGACCTCGAGTACCTGCTCTCGCTCGTGCAATCTAACCTTCCAGCGCTGGATGGTATCGCCAGTGACGAGACGGAAGCAGTCGCTACAGCCGAGTCCGGCTCAGAAAGTGAGACATCGCAGGCAGATATCGACGATGCCGTCGAGACTGATGCGGGGCTTCCAGATCCAACCCAGTGGCGACTCGAGGTCGAGTTGTTCACCGGTGGCGAACTGGATGTCGACCACTTGGCTGTCGGTCCGCTCGAGGTGACGGACTTCGTCGGTGCGACGCTCACGACGATCCTCGAGGACATGGAGCCACGGCCGGGCGAGAACGCGGGGACAACCGGGTCTCGAGGTGGAGACGGTCGTCCTGAGGAGCAGCTAAATCTCTCCGTGGACGAGCAACAGCTCCTGTCGACGTATCTGTGGATCCTCGAGGACGTTTACACTGAGCGGAGCGAGTTCTATCAGCAATACGTCGACATGCTCCAAGCCGATGGGCAAGACGAGCGAGCACGGGAGGTCGTCGAGAACGGACTGGAGGAGTTTCCATACGCTGTCGACGTGCATCAGCTGGCAGCCGAGTTTTACCAAGGACGCGACGATGAGCGCTATCGAGAGGTGTTGCGAACCCTGTTCATCCGCTTCGAAGGCTGGGACGCCTACGACGACCTGCGATCGGCCAGTTCTGCCGAGGAGTGGGAGTCGATCTCTCATGGATTACGAACCCAACTTGGCCGGATCGACCCCGACCGACTGATCGAACTGTATGTCCGCGAGGGCGACCTCGAGACGGCTTTCGAGAAGGTTTTGGAGAGTGACGACCTCGAGACGCTTCGGCGGTATCGAGAGCCCGTCGCCGAGGTCGATCCAGAAGCGTACCTCGAGGCGTACCGGGACCTGCTAGAACCGTATCTGGCGGCCGATACCGGACGCGACCACTACAAGACGGTTATCGAATATTTGCGAGACATGGAGGAACTCGGATTCGATACGGAACTGGCATCGTTCGTTGAGCATCTTCGTGAGAAACACTCGAACCGGCCGGCGTTTCTCGACGAACTCGAAGCGGCAGGACACTGAGTCGCTCCGTTACATCTTGATACAGCGAGAGAATCCCCTCCCCTTCCTGTGAGTGACGTGTGTTCGACGCTCTGTCGGAACCGAGGAGCGAACAAGGAGAGAGCGAATCGCGTAAGATCTGATTAGTAGGGATCGTACTTAGCCACAGGGATGACTTCCTGGACGTCATCCGTCCAGAACTGTTTCTCCGCCGTCGCGAACCGTCCTCCATGTTCTTGAGCAGAGGCAGCGATCAGTGCATCGAGTTGATCGACTGGTGCTCCTCGATCCTGGAGTTCTTCTTGTAAGTCGTGTGCCGCCATCGCAGTCTCCTCTGTTGTCTCGAGGATCTCCATCGAAGCGTTCACAGCCCGGGTGATTTCGTCCGGAGAAGCATCGATATACCCGTAGAGGCTACCCATGAGAGACTCAAAGAGGACGATCGAGGAGACTCCCCACCGACCCTGCTCGTACTCCTCGAGGAACACCTTTGCGTCATCTTTGCCACTCAGGTAGTCGCTCAACAGATTGTTATCGAGAACGAGCAGCGTCACTGCTCCAGTTCCTCGATGTGATCGTCCATCCGACTGCGCATCTCCTCCCGGATCTCATCCATTCCCTCGTCATCCGTGCTCGATGCGATCCCAAATCCAGCCCACTTATCGTCCGACGTGAGACGGATGATTACGTCGTTATAACTCTCATCATCGCCTTTAAAGAGATCTAAGCGAGATTTAGCCTCCTCCGAAAGTCGAATTGAGGTACTCATGTATGCACTTATGCATGCACGTCCGATAAGTATTTCTCCAGTATAATATGCTATCGCTGTCAACGACCCCACCCTATTTCGCTCACCCTGACGGGTTCGCTCGTTGAGGATGGGGCTTGTCCATGAACTCGGCCTCGAACCCTTCCGGGTGGGCGGTGAATCAGCCACTTGGCGTCACCGTTCCAGACTTCAGGGCAAGCTGACTGTTGCCCGTCCGCCGAGACGACTGTTGGCCCCGACGGACATACCGCATTCCGATATTCTTCGCCGCATTGTAGTCGGCGTTCGCTTCCGAATCACACTTCTGACACCGGAAGTCATTACGAGTCGGGCGATTGTCGTCTGCCGTGAATCCACATTCGGCGCATCGCTTCGACGTGTACGCCGATCCGACTTGCTTAACCGAGATGCCGACCGCTTCGGCTTTGTACTCCACCTGCTCGTAGAGCGTTCGGAACGCCCACATGTGCCCCCACGACGCACCTGTTCGGGCGCGGATGTGGGTCAAGTCCTCGAACGCGATAACGTCGCACTCATACCGGAGTGCTTCGTCTACGATGGCGTTCGACGCCTGATGGAGTACATCGCGGACGTATCGGCGTTCCCGGCCACTCGATTGTTCGAGCGTTCGGTGGGCACTTCTGGTTCCGGCCTGTTGGAGTCCGGCGCGTACCTTCTCAAACTCTCGGTGATTATGGGTTAACTCTCGCCCGCTGAAGAAGTAGGCAGTGCTGGTAACGGCGAGGTTTTCGATACCAAGGTCAACCCCGAGGACCGTTCCGTCCTCGGCGGTGTTCCGTTCGGTATCGTTCTTGGGTCGACGAAATCCGATATGCAAGAAGTAGTCGCCGTTACGGGCGGTGAGTGTACTTTCGGTGAGGCACCATATCTCCGAGTTGAGGTATGCCGCTGGTATCCATCGTCGGCGTCGGGGAGGGCAAGCGGACACCGGACGCGGTTCTCGGTGGTGGAGAGGGACACGGTGTCGTCGTCAAACAACGTCGTCGTCCGGGTGTCGTACTTCACCGTGGGTGCGGTGAAGGTCGGTTTGCTCACTTTCTTGCTTTTGGACCGACGTTCGATACAACCGGTGATGGATTGTGCGGCTTGGTGGGTGGCGAGAATCGCGTGTTGACTACCAAGATCGGTGTGTTCGCGCACGTCGTCGTAGGCGAGGGGTTGCACGTCGCTTTTGGCATTGCACTTGCCCCACGCCATGTCGGCGGCGATTTGGCAACCACGCTTCCACTCGGAGATAGTATCTTCGAGAAGGTTGCGCTGCTCGTTCGTGACTTCAAGACGAGTGATTGCCGTCCGACGCACGTAGTCGTCCGCCACAGCTTCAATGTAGAGTTTAGATTACTCATAGTCAGATGTTTGTAACCGATCCGAACGCGCTCCTCCCCTCCCTACTCACTCGCTTCGCTCGTTCCTTGACGAAGGGGACTCCGCGCTACCGCTTCAGTTGAAACAGCACCAGTTCACTTCGAAAGCGTATCGAGTTTCTGAACAATTTTCGTGTAGACATTAGGAGCGCAATACCACCCCTCGTCGATCATCTTATCGATCGCAGTTCGTGCGTCGTCGACATCGATCGCGTCCTGCTTCGCGAGTTTCAGGATGAGATACGCCGTGCCCCGAGTTGTGATTCCCTCGGCCGCGGCGACGTCACGACCATACGTCTCATCCATCACAGCCACACCGTCATACGAATCGGCACAGGCAAGGACGGTGACGTCAGCGTCACTGAGATTACTATTGTTTTGGAGCCGTGACAGCAACGGGGTGGTTTCAACCGCCACGACTTCGAATTGGTCAGCGTCGACACTTCGCTCGATACGACGGGCGTCCGGATATCCTTCGTCAATGCCGGTTGTGACAACTTCCTCGTAGACTCGCTCAGGAATCACACACGAGGCTTCGAGGTGTTGGGCGAGCGTGAGTCGATCAACCTTTGCGAGATAGATGAGCGGCGTCGCGTCGAAGACCCACATTCACAGCGCCTCGAGATCTGCATCAAGATGATCGTCCGCCACCCAGGTGATGTCACGCTCTTTAGCGAGCTGAGCAAAATCCCAGACGGACATCCCTGCCATCTCAGCCGCTTTACTGAATGTGATGGTTCCAGCTGCAAGTTGGTCGAGTGCTTGTTCGCGTCGCCACTCTTCGAGGCCCTCGGAGAGCAGCTTCCGAACGGCCGTACTCCGGTCGAGGTTCTCGTCCTCAAGATACGCGTCGAGTTCAGTCTCCAACTCATCGGGCACACGTGCCGAGATCGATCCCATACTGTTTACATAGTATACAAAGTATACAAATGTTTCGGCGCCTCAACCCTCCCGAAAGAGGCGACGTTCCCCTTCAAGAAACTGTCGAGCAGTTCAAACACTGCGCCAACACCGCGAGCGAATGGTGCTGGCACGGGCGTCACCAGATTCCGGAGGAATCTGGTTGCCAACCAGAAACGCCGCGCGTTTCTGGTGACGACGACGGCTACCACGTCACTTCCAAAGCGAAAGCAGAACGCGCCCTCTAGACTGACTCCGCGACGAAACCGACCTCACCGCGAATCTCGTCCAAAAAGGGATTCGCAGGGCGGTCGAAGCCGTCAAAAGCGGAGTCTCTCGTCTCGAACGCGGTGAGAACACATCGTAACCGCACTTTTCTGCCGATAGCGCGGTGTACGACAAGCGGAGTGCGACGTTCCACCGCGACCACGTTCGCTGTCACAGGTAGATGGGCGCATTGAGTGCGATTACCAAGTGAGACCTTGGTAGACAATCCCTTCCCGATGCTCGATACATCGTCGGCCATCGATGACAACAGGGGTCGTCATCTCGTCGAATTCGGTATCGAGGTCGCTGAATTCGTCCCAGTCGGTGACGACGAGCGTACCGTCTGCGCCACGAAGCGACTCTGCAGCGGTCTGCGCGTAGTCAATATCAGGGAACCGTTCGGCCATGTTGTCGATAGCGATCGGATCATACGCGACGACATCGGCTCCGTGACTCAGGAGTGACTCGATCACAGGGATCGCACGGGAGTTCCGGATATCGTCCGTCTGCGGTTTGAATGATAAGCCGAGAACCGCAATGCGTGCGCTCTGAAGATCAACATGGTTCTTGAGGAGGTTGATCATTCGTCTCGGTTGGCGGTCGTTAATCTCGACAGCAGCCTCGAGCAGTGCGGGATCGTAGTCTTCCTCGCGCGCTGCTGCGATGATCGCGTTCACATCCTTCGGGAAGCATGAGCCGCCCCAGCCGGCACCGCTGCGGAGGAATTGTTCTGAAATCCGATCATCGAGGCCGATGGCCTCCATCACTTCGTAGGCGTTGAGCCCGAACTCCTTGCAGATGTTTCCGAGGTCGTTGACGAGGCTGATCTTCGACGCGAGGAACGCGTTGTTGGCGTACTTGATCATCGCGGCCGTCTGGGGGTCAGTTTCGACGACTGGCGTCTCGGCGTCGAGTACCGGCTCGAATACCTCGTGGAGGCGGTTCGATGCCCACTCAGAGTTCGTGCCAAAGACGAGCTTGTCGGGATTTTGGAAGTCGATGACTGCGCTTCCCTCTCGAAGGAACTCGGGGTTCATGCCTACTTCGACGGCGTCGTTGTCATCGGCGCCATTGCGGATCGCCGGTTCGAGTTGCTCTGGAATACTTGGCGGCGTCACCGTACTCTTGATCACAACGAGATGGCGCTCTGATTTCTCGCGGAGTGCCTCGCCGGTCGCCTCGGCGGCTGCTTCTAATGCACCGAGATCGATACTGCCGTCGTCGTTCGACGGCGTGCCGATCGCCAGAAAAGTTACATCCGACTCAGGGACAGCGTCGTAGGAGGTCGTCGCCGTGAGGCGGTCACCGGCGTGGGTCTCGAGAAGGTCATCCAGGCCGGGTTCAGTGATCGGTGCTTGGCCGTCGTTGAGTGTCGCGACGATCTCCTCGTCGATATCGATCGCGGTCACTTCGTGGCCGAACTCAGCAAAACAGGCAGCGATCGTCGTTCCGACGTAGCCGCTCCCGATGACAGTGATATGCATTACCTGAACCAGCCGCTTCCGCGTAAATCATCCTTGTGATCACTGGTTCCGTGTGATCTCGAGCAGGTCTTTGCAGTGTTGGCTTTGACTATTCGATAACCAGAAAAGCCATACGGATAGAATTATCATTTGAGACGTAATGAAAGCAGTCGTTCTCGCTGCGGGGGAGGGAACGCGGCTCCGGCCGCTCACGGAAGACAAACCCAAAGGGATGGTCGAGGTCGACGGCAAACCGATTCTCACGCACTGTTTCGACAATCTTGTCGATCTCGGTGCGGACGAGTTCGTCGTGGTCGTCGGCTACCTCAAGGAGAAGATCATCGACCACTACGGCGACGAGTACCGCGGCGTGCCGATCACGTATGCCCACCAGCGCGAACAGAAGGGACTCGCACACGCACTGTTGACCGTCGAAGAGTACGTCGACGACGACTTCATGCTAATCCTCGGGGACAATATCTTCAACGCGAATCTCGAGGATGTTGTCCGGCGCCAGCAAGAGGATCGTGCGGATGCAGCGTTCCTCGTCGAAGAGGTGCCGTGGGAGGAGGCGTCGCGCTATGGGGTCTGTGATACCAACAAGTACGGCGAGATCACAGACGTCGTCGAGAAACCCGAGGAGCCGCCATCGAATCTGGTGATGACTGGGTTCTATACGTTTACGCCGGCGATCTTCTCCGCTTGCGAATTGGTCCAGCCCTCCAATCGCGGCGAATACGAGATTAGCGAGGCGATCGACCTGCTGATCCAAAGTGGGCGAACAATCGATGCGATCGGACTCGAGGGCTGGCGGATCGATGTTGGGTATCCGGAAGACCGCGACGAGGCGGAACAGCGTCTGCAGGAGGAGAGCGAGGCCGCCGTCGCGGCCATATCCGATTAGTCGAGACTGGTCCTCTTTTTTCCATTTAGAGTAAGGCGAACACTCTTGAAGTAAGAGCGGCGTAGTAGATATGAGATTACGGCGATCCCGGCACTGCTAGATTGAGGTTGAACTGAGCGGAGTTCTTCGAGGGAAGTGGGAACATGCTGTTCGAAGAACTTCAAGTCGATGTAACGGGTTCTTCTGATGTGGAATTTTTGGATAGTGATCGGACGCGCACGCCAGCCTGGCTGATCAGGCTGGCGTGCGCTGTCCATGCTGGAGCGGCCTCGTTAGCAGAGTGTCGAGACCTCTGTGAGTGGTTCGGCGTCGAACGACGCCGAGCCACGATCCAGCACTGGTACCAAGCCTACGCTGATTATTACGAGCAAGACTTCACAGCAGAACCGGACCGTGTTGCGGTCGATGAGAAACAGATTCAACTCGGGAACGAAGAGAAAGCGTGGCTCTACGCTGCGATTGATGTCGATTCGAAAGTCGTGCTCCATGCACGACTTTCGAAGCACAGGGGCCGAGATCCCGCTGAACAGTTCTTAGAGGAGCTGAAAGAGAAACACCGCGTCGCAGACGCGGAGTTTCTCGTTGATGGCATGGG